>MIAO01000062.1 GCA_001829155.1 Spirochaetes bacterium GWB1_36_13
AGGTTTATTATGACCGGGAAAGCAAAGGATTTGGAAAAATCGAAGAATACAACCGCTATTATTACCGGAATAAGAATGAGAAGGCCAACTTCCATGCCCTCAGGGTCAACGGTCTTTATGACGACAATATCCGGGATTTGAGGGGGCAGGCAGGCTATCCCGAACAGTTTCAGGACGATATCGGGGCTTTTTATGAGTTTTCAAAAGACAGCGTGTTTTTTTCAGCCCACAACATTGCGTTTGACCGTTCTTTTATCCCTTTTTTTGAAAAAAAACAGAAATTTTTCTGCACAATGAGTGAAAACAAAGCAATCAAAAACGGAAAGTTCCCTAAGCTTAGGGAAGCGGCTGATTATTACGGCATCAAAGTAGAGGATTTCAATCTTCATGACAGCCGTTATGATGCTTTTTTATGCCTATCGGTTATCAAAGCAATGGCGGAGGAAAAAAACAAAAAACTCATCCGGCTTTTGAAATAAAAACAGAGTCAGAAACCTTGCAATTTTTTCTATCTTTTTGTCAATAATAAGATTACAAATAAAAATATTCTCCCCTTCTCTTTAAAAGAGAAGGGGACGGGGGATGAGTTCAAAAAATCTTGATTTTCAAAATCGGCTTTGTCAATTTTTTTTAAATTTTATGGACTGGAATGATTAAATTTGATTCAAACATCCGGCAGATTTGCTAAAGGTTGAAAAAAAATGAATTTAAAACTCAGTTTATTTTTCCTCGCTTCTCTTTTTTTATTATCAGGAGGGCTGATTTCTTTTCTCCCTTCTCTTCCGAAAATCAATCCGGAAATAAAAAAGATTATTTTAAAATCAAAGTTTCAGGTAAGAATGGGCCTTTACGGAATATTCAGCATTTTCATTTTTTGTTTTCTGTCTTTAGACAGCCTGATGGTGATCGGCGATCTCCTCCCTCTTTTATCCTCCCTTTTTCTGACTGTTTTATTCTGGATGGGATATATCAGAGACAACCAGTCGATTGATGAAATCATGATTCGAAAAGCTGATAAAGCCCTGACCACTTTACAGGTTCCTTTTGGATTTCTGGGATTTTTCTCAGGGATTTTGCATATTTTTCTGGCAGAACTGCCTATTTTATAAAAATGACGGATTGAATAAAAGGGGATTTTGATGAGCAGATTTTTAAAACGATTAGGATTTATTTTATTCTGGCAGATGATTATATGGCTTTTTTTATTAATAATCAGCCCGTTTTATTATATTGTCTGGCTTATTTTTTCATTGGTGTATTTATTTTTTATTGTCTATCTGGCTTTTCAAGTGATACCCGGCAGGAAAATGGAAAATCAGCTTCGGAAACTTTTAATAGAATACAAGAAAAAAATAGAAGAAAACCAGGAAGCAAAGACAAAAGCTGCAATGCGCCCCTTTACCTGCCCCGCCTGCCAGCATGAGACTCATTTTCTTGAATTTCTGGAAAATAGAAAATGCCCGAAATGCGAGTCTAAAATTTGGTCCACTGTCATTGGTCAGAAAGAAAAAGAATACTATGAACTTTATAAGTTTTTTGAAGACTATTCCAATTTTATCTCTCATCTTTCTTTTAGACAAAGAAGCCGGCTCAAGAAAATGTATTTTATGGAAACGGCTGAAAAAGAGGGGCAATGATTTTTTTAACTCCATTCTTTCAGGAATTGGAAAAAATAAAGTATTTTTTAGCTCGCAATGTCTTGTTTTGGAGCAGTTTGATTGAGCATTCCAAAAACAGCATTGTTCTTTTTTTAGCGGGATTAAAAACAGAAATTCTTTTATTTCTCCTTAATTTCGGAAAAAATACAGAGTCTTTCGCCAGATCATTGGTTTCCGATTTAAACAATGTCTTGCACAATCATTCCGAATGGATTAAAATCGTTATTTTCACTTATCTTTCTATCTACATTGTTATCAGCGGCCTTATCAAACTGAAGCAATGGCTCTTGATAAGAAAAAGAACCAGTGAAAAACAACTTCAAAAAATAGATGCAGAGATTGAAATCAAAAAAACAGGCTGGTTTTCTTCCGATATTTTTTTGAATCTCTTTAAATCCTTTAAAAATAGACTCGCTTATTTTTCCGTCAGTTTTCTGAATCGAATCAATGATAAATATGAAGATTCGCTTCTTTTTTCCCAAACAAACCAGATTTTTCATTTTTTCATTCCCGCTTTCCACCGAACGCTCAAGATTTATGATTTCTTAGTCCGTTTTCTGGAACAGTTTTTTATCAGCCTGAAAATCATAAAACTCAGAATTCAGGAAAACGAAATTCTGATTTCACGCCTGAAAGAAGAAAAAACAAAAATAGAAATTCCAGAACTTCTTTTAAACGAATTCAATGAAGAGGGAGAGGAAGAGCGAGCCGCTCTCTACGCTTTTCCGGAATATGAGTCGATCAATGAGAAAGTAGCCACCTACTGGAAAAATCATGGGAATGCGAGTTTTTTGATTATTGGAAGACAGGGGACAGGAAAAACTCTTTTAATCAATGCAATGTTAAACAAGCATTTTCAGTCTGATATCAAACAGATGAGAATTGTTTTAAATCCCTCAGCCGACAAAAATGAAATCTACGAATCGCTTCTTTTCGCTTTGACAGGGAAAAAAACAACTGAGGAAGCATTAAAAGTATTAACCGACGATTTACCTTCCAGCATTATTATTATTGAAAACCTTCACTACCTTTTTATCAGAAAAGATTCCGGCTTCCAATTGATTTTATCTTTTTTAGCCCTGATGGAGCAAGTCAGGAAAAAACACTTGTGGATCATTACCATCAATGAATATTCCTACCGTTTTCTCACTCAGTTCATTGAATTGGGAAGTCCTTTTGAATTTCAGCTTAAGTTAAGCATTTTTAAAACAGAAGATATAGAAAAACTGATTGTTAAAAAAGCGGAAAGCAGGGGTTACACCATTCACCCCAATATTGATAAAGCAAAAATAGATTTTCTTAAGAAAAAAATCAAAAAAAATGAATTGAAATACGCGGATATTCCCCGTTACCTGATTTCCCAATTTTTCGGAAAACTGGTTTCTGAGTGTGAAAACATCTTTCCTTCATTGTATTATTATTTTTTAAATTCAATTGTCAATATCGATCAGAAAAGAATCTATCTTGAAGATACGCAGTTTACCGACCTTTCTTTTCTGGAAAAACTAAAGCCAAGTTATTTTTTTATTTTGACTGCTGTTTTGATTCATGATCATCTGTCAATCGAAGAATTACAAGAAATATTAAAAATGGGAAAAGAAGAACTTTTTATTTCCCTTGTTTTTTTAGAAGAAAAAAATATTTTAAAAAGAGAAGCAATTCATCAAAAAGAATTTTATTTTATTGACCCGGTCAATATCAACAGTGTCAGTAAAATATTAGTGAAGAAAAATTTTCTTTATTTTTAAGGGTGCAAACATGGACAATATTCTTGAAATTTTTAGTTATAACCGGGTTTTTACCGTTATTTTAGTTTTAATTGGATCATACGCAGGAATCAAAATCGGTTCGGCTGTCTTAAAAAAAATGGCTGAACGGTATTCTCAAAAGAGAATCCAGATCAATGGACTGATTCCTATTTATAAATTACTGATTTATTTATTTGCTTTATTTTTCATTGTTTTCGGGATTTTAGAGGTTTCTAAAGAAAGCCTGACTGCACTCGGTCTTTCTCTGGGAGTCGCTTTGGGCTTTGCTTTTCAGGATATTCTGGGAAATATTTTCGGCGGTTTTATTATTATTTTTACTAAGCCTTTTGCCGTGGGCGATAAGATCCAGATTGGCAGTTTTTACGGGGAAGTTACTGATATCAGCCTGCGGAGGATTTTAATTGTTACTCCTGATGACAGCGTTGTCAATGTCCCCAATAAAGCAATCCTGACAGAAAACATTTCCAATTCCAATGGAGGAGAACTCAACTGCCAGGTAGTAGCAGAAATTTATCTGCCCATTACCACTGATTTGGATAAGGCAAAAAAAATAGGCATAGATGCCGCTTATTCCTCTCCCTATGCTTATTTGAAAAAACCTGTGGCAATCAGATTTAAGTATCATTACGATCAAGCCCCTGTTATTCTCATGAAGGTCAAAGCCTATGTTTTTGACCACCGTTATGAGTTTGTTTTTGCCTCTGACATTGTAGTGCGGGTGCAGGAAAAAATGAAAGAAGAAAAAATGCTTTAATTTTTTGTTCCAAAAGAAAAAGAAATCACTTTTTTCGGACAAATATCCGCACAAGCTCCGCATAAAATACATTCATTATGATTTATTTTTCCGCTTTTTACCATTTCCGGCACATTCAAGCTCATCGGACAGCTTTTTTCACATTGACGGCAGGAAATACAGTTTTTGGAATCTGCCTTAAGTCTGAGAGAAGGAAGATGAATCAATCGGCTGACTTTTTTCCCTAGAATCATAAAAGGCGACATCCAGCAGGCAACATGACAGGAAGCTCTTTTTCCCACAGTAAGAGAGAGTAGAAGAAAAAGAAAAATCACCGTATAATAAATAATATACTGCCAGGGAAAACTGATTGAGATTCCGTTTTCCACCTGGTAAAAAAAATGAATGCGGAAAATCCCTCCAGCCCGGATGGCTGTAACTATCATTAAAATGATCCAAGGAAACCAAATAACCCATTTGATCCAATTAGTTCTTTGGCTCACCTTCTTATCTTTGACCGCAAAGCAGATCTCCTGAATCCCTCCGCAAGGCATGATCCACCCGCAGAAAGCCCTTCCAAAAAACATCGCTCCGGAAAATAAAGCCGCAAAAACAATAAAACTGCCGTTCACCAGATTTTCAGACAGCCCCATCATAATCAGAAAAGGTGAAAAATAAAACTGGGTAATGGGCAGAAGTAAAAAAGAAAGAATCAAAATCCCTTTCCTTAAATTCTGGCGTTTCATATAACACTCCTCAAAATTTTTCGACTTTGTTCTTTTATTTTATTTGGAATATCTGACAATCTTCTGGTCCCCGGCAAAACTATTTTTTTTATTACTTTAATCCCTGAATAGCGGCAGAATTCATTCATTCTGCTGATAGCGCTTCTGGATTGGTTGAATATCCAATTCAGAGGGCGGGGAGTACTGCAGGCAGTAATTAGAACCGCTTTTTTCCCTTTCGCATGAAAAGCAATGGGAGGCTTATTCCCGTTTTGCCGGATCACAAAACCAACCAGCCGTTCAAAAACTTTCAGTAAAACAGAAGAAATATTCCCCCAGTGAGTAGGAGTCGCAAAAACTAAAACATCCGAATGAAGAATAGCCTCTTCAATCTGCTTGATATCATCCCGGAAAACACATTTTTTATTTTCAATGCATTTTCCGCATGAAGTGCATTCTTGAATCGTTAAGTCAGAAAGAAAAAGCAATTGGGTTTCAATTTTACTTTTTTCGGCTTCTGACTGCATCTCTTGAATAATCTGCCCTATCTTTCCCTCTTTTTTTGGACTTGCATGAAAAAAAACAACCTTCATTTTTCCTCCCTTTTCATTTTTAAATCATTTAAAATTTGAATTGATTCTTCTGCCCAGTCGATTTGAGCCTGATAAATCTTTTTTCCCAATAAGACAGTCAGCAAAAAATAGGTATGATCATCATTTTCTAAAAGGGCAGATTTGAGTTGTTTTTCATAATGCCCCATCATATTCAGATTAGTTTCATTTCTTTTTGAAAAATCTTGAAGCTGATCAATGCTATTTTGAACCGGTATCTCATGAGCAAAAAAAAGTTTAACTAAAATGGGATATTTCAGCTTTTCTTCCCCAGCCGGTTCAAAAAGCCATTGTTTTAAAATTTCTATTCCTTTTTGCGTGATCGTATAAATTTTTCTGTTTTGGCTTTCTGGATTGATCTCTATTTTTTTGACTATGAATCCTTCTTTTTCAAGATTTGCCAATTCAGGATAAATTTGTCCAAAACTGATTTCCCAGAAATAACGGATACTGGATTCCATTCTTTTTTTAATATCATATCCGCTTAAAGATTCATGCGAGAGCAATCCCAAAATTAAATAACGGGTATAGTTTTCTTTTGCCATTTCCACCTCTTTTTATATCTTTTTTAAATATATCAAAAAGATATACTGAAAACAATTTTTTTTCTCTTATTCTTTTTGTTATTATTCTATACAACTCAAAAAGGAGTCTCGAATGAAAAACAAACTCTATATTATTCTTTTTTTAATGGGCATTCTTTTTATTTCTTCTATTTTAAAAGGAGAAGAAACTGCCTCCAATAAAGAAACAAAAGTTTTTTATGTTTTGTTTGAAGGAATCAGGCTCCGTGAAAAACCGGGACTCGACTCGAAAATCAAAATACTGGATCGGCTCTATCAAAGCGAAGAAGTCACTTTTTTAGGTGAAACCAGCAAATTTAAAACAAAAATCACTTTAAGAAACAAAGACTATGAAAGCGTCTGGTATAAAGTGCAGAAAAAAAACGGATCAATAGGCTGGGCATTTGGAGCTGCTTTAAGTTCTGAAAAAGTAGAACCATGGCGGGTTCTCATTGTCTATGATCCCGGAAATCCTGAAGAAGCTTCCGAAGATTGGCTTTATTTCACCTATGAAGTATCGGAAAAGTTTAAAAAAGACGGTGTGCAGATTCAGGTTATGGGAAAAAAAGATTCAAAGAAAATTAAAATCGGACCGGATAAAAAAAATCCGATCATGGAAATGGATTTAAAAGATTATTTAAAAAAGCAGGCTGGATACCTTTTACTCCAGGCAGGAAAAGATCCTTTTTGGATAGACCACAGCCCCTCGCAAACTGTTATTGATGCAGGGGATCAGTATTTTTACAAATCGGGGGAATAAAAAAATGCAGAATATAACTTATAAACATTTGCCAGCTTTGCTTTTATTGATATTATTGTTATCCGGATGTTTCGGATTTTCAGGAAAAACGATTGTACTGACCGATGCTCTTGTCAAAAGCTTTATCAAGGCTCAAACCGAACTTTTCAAAAAAGGCGGAGAACTGGCCGGATACGCAAAAAAAGCCGAATCAGGAAACATTGATTCAGGAAAAGCAGGATATGATAATTTTTTAAAAATTATTCAAAAAGCAGGTTTTAAAGACCTCAAAGAATACTTAGAGACAGCCGCAAAAGTAGGTCTGGTCTTCAGTGTTGTGCAAAGTGATATTTATGTGGATAAAATGAATCAGCTTTTTGAAGATCAAAAATCCTTAATCGGGGAAAATTCAGAGTTTCACAAAATGCTCAATGATCCTGATATTCCTGAAGAAACAAAAAAAGAAATTCGTAAATCCTTGAAGGAAGCGGAAAACCAGATTGCGGGCGCAAAAAAAGAATTTGACCAAAACAAAGAATGGGCGGATTTAGTTTTAAATTGGGCAAAAAAAGGCGTGGATGAAGAATCGGCTAAAATTGTTTTAAAGCATAAAGATGAGCTGGAAAAAATGTTTACATTTCAAAATCAATAATTTTAGAAGTACGGTTTTTAGAGATAAAATATTTAATAGCTCTATTTTGGGCATTGAGCGGAGTCGAAATGCAAACACCTCGACTCCGCTCGGTGTCCAAGTTAACGAATTTGCTGTTTTATCTGTAAGCCGTACTTCTCCTGAAAAAAATTTAAACCTTATCAGACTCAACACAATGAAAAGGATTCCCCCTGACAGGCTGATGAATCTGGAGCTGATTCCCTTTTTGATAGCCTGATTCATAGTCTTTTGAATAACTGTAGCTTGTTTTTGTTTTGTACATCCCCAGCTTGCCTTTTGTTTTCTGGATATAGTCTTTTACATTCGCTTCTTTATAAAGCATCAGGTCTTTTGAAAGAGCTATTTTTTCCCTGTCTTTTTTCTGTTCTTTCAGTTTACCAATAATACCAGTGATAAACCCAAAATAAAAATCTTTTGTAGAGCCGAATTTTTTATAGTTTGATTTTGCCTGTTTTTTAATAAAGTCATAAAAATAGACAAAAAATTCAATATCCTCACTATATCCGATAGCCGTGATAAAAAAATCCTTCCCCTGTTTTGCCCTGACAGCGGTAATATCAAAGAGAGCTGTGAGCGAGCTGATTAAAACAGTCTCCCATTTTTCCATCCTCTGATAGCGGATAATCTCGTTCTCGTTGATATTGCCATCCAATTGATGATGGTTGATTTCAAACATTTTTAAATTATATTTGTCCAGAAGTTCTTTTGCTTTTAGGGCAGCAAGTTCAGCTTCATGGAGATTTGAGCTTTTAGAAAGATTAAAAAGCTTTTTAACCTTTTCAATGATTTCTTTTTTGTCTTTTAATTCATTCATTTTTAAATCCTGTAAAGATCAGTTCTTCGATCTTCAAAAAGGTTATTGTAAATATTAATAGATTTATTGTCAGCGTCAAAAGGGTCAAAAAAAGCAGTTTTTATCTCTTCATTATCTTTTCCCGATTCGCTTAAGATTTCTCCCTTAGGAGAAACAATTCTTGAAAGCCCGATAAAAGATAATTCTTTTCCCTTTGCTGTTTCTTTACCGATTCTATTGCAAAGGATGATGAAAACCTTATTTTCCAGAGCACGGGTGATGGTTGCGGCAGGACAGTACGGTAAAACTAAATTGGCTGTGTGAAGAAGAATTTGGGCGCCTTTTAAAGCAAGAGTGCGGGCTGTTTCTGGAAAAAACCAGTCAAAACAGATCATAAGCCCTACTCTGATTTTCTTGCCGCGAATTGTGATCTCAATCGGCTCAAGAAGAGAATCGCTTTTGATAAAATATAGGGTTTCTTCAAAAAAAAGATGCGCTTTGCGGTAAATACGGTATTCTCCATTTGGAAATACAAGCATAGAGGAATTATAACAGCCTTTTTCAGATTTTTCAATAAATCCTCCAAAAAGATAGCAATTTCTTTCTGAGGCTGTTTTTTTCAAAGTCTGATAAGTTTCCCCTTCAGGAAATTCTGCCCATTCTTCAACCTGTTGTTTCGAGCTGAAATGATATCCAGTCGTAAAAAGTTCAGGAAGCACAAGAATATCCAGTTCATCATGAAATTTTTCTACTGCTTCGGCAACCCGCGCCAGATTGTGTTTTTTATCCCCAAAAACCGGATCAAATTGAAAATACCCTGCCCGAATCATTTTTCATTCTCCTTATCTTACTGCCACTGTATTTTCAATAATCAGGGCAATATCTTCCACTTTTTCAACCAGTGCATCAGCATCTTTAATTTCTTCTATCGGTCCATGCCCGAAACAGCATCCAATAAAAAAACACCCGGTCTGCCTTGCCGCATCAAAATCTGAGGAGCGGTCGCCGATCATCACAAGCGCATCAGGAGATTCATTATAAGAGTTGAGATAATATTCCAATATCTGTCCTTTTCTCTCAATCCCTTGTTCTTCTACACACACAAAAGGAGCAAAAGGAAGAGAAAATTTATCAATAATCGCCTGCAGGTATTCCCGTTTCCCGTTTGAGGCGACCAAAAGAGTATAACCTTTTTCCTTGAGAGATAAAAGAAGAGGCACCACTCCCTGAAATAAAGTTCCGCCTTCATTTGAAATAAAAAGCTCAAAATTACGGATAAGTATATTTCCAAGCGCTTCTTTTTCTTCACGGGTAATCTGAGGAAAAAGGGTTTCATAGATTTTCTGCACCGGCTGACCGATCAGCGGTTCTATTTGAGAAAATGAGGGTGCGGAAAAAGATTTCCCATACTTTTGATTAAATAAATCAACGCTCTCTTTGTAAACCCGTTCAATTAAAGGTTCGGATGAATAAAGCGTTCCATCCATATCAAACGCTATCAGTTTTTTTTTAATAAAGCCCCCCCATTTTTCTTAAATTACCCAGTTTATTTTGAAGCATTTTGTCGTAACTATTAAAAATTCCGTCGTTTCGTTTGAAAACAGTTTCTTGCTGGATTGATTTTTTATTTTCAGGATTTTTTGAAACTTCAGAGAGAACTTTTCGAAACTGCCCTCTGGAAATATTTTCAAAGTAAAAATCATAAAGCTCCTTGAAAAGCTGGGTTTCAGTATTGTAAGGCGGAATTTGGTAACAGAAGCGAATGCTTCTTTTAGATGAATGAAAGGCAATCGAAAATTGGTTTTTCAAAAACATTTCATGATAATGAGTCGCAACTCCCAGTCCTCCGATAATAGCAAGATAGTGATTGAGCGTTTCTACGAAACCGTAGTCAGTATAGCTTTTTTCTAAAAGGTCAGAGATTTTTTTTACCAGGAGATAAAGAATATTCTTTTTTGAATTCTCTTCCGTCTCCAACCTGAAATTAACGCCAAACAGATAGAGAAGCTTTCTTTCCAGAGCAAAGGAGATGCTCAAGTCTTCTTTCACAAAACAGTGGCTGTCAATACTGGTCATGACAAAAAAATGAATAAAATAATTTTTATAGCGAAAGTCTGTATTTTCAAGAATAGAAAGAACTTCTTCATCATCTTTTCCTATCCCCATTCTTTTTAAAATCATTTTTCTTTCATCATGAAGGAGAAGATTTTCAGTGTTATTTTGATAATCCTGTTCTTCGATACTTTTCTTTTCCTGCTCTTCTTTTTCCTTATCTTCAAATTTTTTCTGATTTGTAATCAAACGGGAAAGCATTTTTTTTCTTTCTGCCTCTGAAAGAGAATCAAATTGTGACATTGGTTTGAATCCGTTTTAATAATTTTTGGAAAAAAGTAAAATCTGGTTCTTTAAAAAAAGCGCTTCCGACCACAAACCAATCAGCGCCCCTATGGTAAATCCTCTCTAAATTATCTTTATCAACCCCCCCATCCACCTGTAAAATAATTTTCAGGGAAGAATCATGAATCATTTTTTTCAGCTCAGCAACTTTTTCTACACACGGTTCAATCAACTTCTGCCCCCCAAAGCCAGGCTCGACTGTCATAATGAGGATAAGATCCAGATACTCTAAAAAAGGAAGTAAAACATTGACCGGTGTAGCAGGCTTGATCGATATTCCAAACTTTTTTCCCTTCTTTCTAATCTCTTCGCTGACTTTTCGGATCTGGGAAGGATCGACCGCTTCATAGTGAATCACGATTAAATCAGCTCCCGCCTCCAGATAATGCCTGAAATGAACCTCAGGTTTATGAATCATCAAATGCACATCAAAAAAAAGAGCTGAATGCTTTCGAAGATCACTGACAAACTTATGCCCAAAAGTGAGATTGGGAACAAAATGATTGTCCATCACATCAAAATGAATTACCTCAATTCCTGCTTTTTCCATTTCCTGAAAAGTCTCTTTTAAAAGAGAAAAATCTGCTGAAAGAATCGAAGGACAAATCAAAGTTTCATCTCCGCAAAGTATTTTTTTTGTTCATTTTCAATTTTATAAATATACGCTTTCGGGATTCCATAAACCGGCAATGCACGGGTAAAAACCTCTCCCGCGTTCATGCGTCCTTCAAAAATAACACTATAATTTTTAGAATCAGAATAAGTAATATGGATTTTCACCCTGTTGAGTTCTCCAGGGATTGTGTATTGAATCACTATTACTTCTTCTTTTTTCCCCTTCAGTTTTCCAACTGTCAGCCTAACCGCTCCGCCCCAATAAATTGTTTCGCCGGTTTCAGGTTTCTGCATCACAATTTTTCCATCTTCTTCGGGTTTTTGAGTTTCCTTGTAAAGAATCTCAAACTTAAAATTATTTTTATTTAAAATCATGAGTGCTTCTTCAAGATATCTGCCTTTCAGTCCCGGTGTTTTTAAAGCATTTCCAAGACTTACTTTTAAGGTCATTCCAGTCGCTTTGTCCACAATTTTCTGCTTTAATGGCGCCTGATCCAGTATTCTACCAAGCGGCTCTTTACTATTGACCCACTGAATATCTTTGATAAAGAGTTTTTTCTTTTCCTTGTTTTTGTCCTGATTTAAAAGCGTCTGCACTTCATAAATTGTCTTTCCCCTGAAATCAGGCACTTCAAGCCAGTTCTCCCCTAAGCTTGCCGTAAAGATAATTTCCCGCCCTTCTTTCACTGTAAAACCTGCTTCAGTCTGCTGGCTCATGACATAAAAAGGAGGGACATGTTCTGAAAATTCGGCGATAACATAAGGCTTCAGATTCATAGACTGCAGAAGATCCACTGCATCTAAAACAGAAAGCCCTTTTAACACAGGCACTTGAATTTCTTTGTCAAACGACTTCATGAGTTTATAAACTCCAAAAGAAGTCCCAACAATGACTGCGATAAAAAAAATAAAAAGAATCAGAAGATTCTTGAAATGAATAAAATACAAACTTTTCCGCTTCATCCTAATTTTTCTCCTACTTTTAACTTATATCCGTTTAAAAAATCCAGATAAGAAATCTCTTTTCCATTGGCAGGCTGAAGAGAAAGGATTTCTATCGCATTTTCCTTTGCTTTCACAATCAGACCTTTTTTATCTGCCTGAACAATTTCCCCCGGTTCATTCAAATCCCAGTCTATGAGCTCTATTTTTTTTATCTTCAATGCAGTTTCTTTGTATGAAGTAAATATTTCAGGCCATTGAATAAAAGCTCTCCATTTATTGAAAATATCATGCGCAGTTTCATTCTGCCAATCGATTTTACCGTCTTCTTTGTGAATTTTTCTGCAATAGGAAGGAGTTCCATTCTGAGGAATAAACTCTACTGTTTCTTTATTTTTCAGTTTTCCGATAAGTTCTGCCAGTCCTTTCACGCTTAAATCAGCCAGTTTTCTCCGCAGACTGATTGCAGTATCGTTTTCTTCAACCGGTATAGGGAGTATGGCAAAAACATCCCCTTCATCCAGTTTTTCGTTGATTTTTTGAATCGTTATTCCGGTTTCTTTATCTCCATGGAAAAGGGTCTGCTGAATAGGAGAAGCCCCTCTGTAATTCGGGAGAAGAGAAGCGTGAATATTCACTGTTCCAAATTGAGGAATATCAAAAAGATTTTTAGGAATAATTTTTCCATATGAAATAACAACCATTAAATCCGGTTTCAGAGCACGGATTCTTTTTTCAATTTCAGGGTTTTTGAGATCAGTATCCTGAAAAACCGGAATATTGTGTTTATGTCCAAAGATTTTTGGTTCAGGGACTTTGGTCTGTTTTTTGTTTCTCCCATACGGCTGATCCGGACCTGTAAAAATAGCTGCGATATGATTGTATTCATAAAGAAATTCCAGTGCGGGAAGAACAAAATCTGAATTTCCCCAGAAAATAGTTTTAAACTGCATGAAATTTAAAAAGCTCCTTCAGTTTTTTTTCTACTTTTGACTTTTCTCTCGGAATCACTTTATCCACAAAAAGAACCCCATTTAAATGATCTGTTTCATGTTGAATAATTCTTGCAAAAAAACCGTCCGCTTCAAATTCCAGCGGGCTTCCATCAATATCCTGCGCCTTCACCTTAAGTCTTAAATTCCGTTTTACTTCAGAATAAATTCCCGGAACAGAAAGACATCCTTCTTCTTTCACTTCGCTTTCAATTCCAATGGTCTCGATTTCAGGATTCATCAAAACAATGCGGGTCAGCCCGTTTTGAGAAGGATCAGGATCGACAATGGCGATCTGAAGACTTTCTCCTATCTGGGGAGCCGCCAGACCTACGCCGTCCGCTTCATACATGGTTTCAATCATATCATCAATCAATTCTTTTAACTCATTATCAAATTTTTCTACTTTCGCTGCTTTTTTTCTGAGGATGGGATTCCCATAATAACAGATTTTCCTGACCATGCTGAACCTGCTTCTGTGATTTTATCTTAAAAATTTAATCATTTTCAGCGTAATTTTAAAACATAACCTTTATATTTGTCCATGAAAAAGGATTCACCCAGATTCCCCCGATAATGAACGACCAGTGAAGATGGTGACCTGTAGAGACCCCCGTGTTCCCTACTTTTCCGATTAAATCTCCTTTTTTTACCCACTGCCCTTCTTTTGCAAGAACTTTTTCAAGATGAAGATATTCTGTAAAAATTTCACCGCCGTGATGAATCAAAACCATATTTCCTCTGTGGAATTGATTTCCTGCCAATAAAATTTTACCGTCATTGGAAGCATAGACAGGAGTTCCTTTAGGCATAGCAAAATCCACCCCCCGGTGAAAATAAACCGCTATTTTTTTATTATTTTGATAAAGATTTCTTTTATCACCAAAAAAATATTCTTTCGGATCAATATTTTTGATGGGAAGAGCAAAGGATTCTTTAAAATAAAGCGATTCTGAAAAGATTTTTCTCTTTTCACTGACTTCCTGATTGCTCGCTTCCTTCTCTTTAGATTTTCCTACAAACTTGTTTTTTGTTACAGGAATATAAAGTTCACGGATACGGGATTTAAAGTCATAAAAAACCAGAGGATAGATTTTTTCCGTTTCTCCCGAAAGAATTCTGAAAATTTCTTTTTTCCGGCTGTCATCCAGATCAACCGCAATAAAAAAAGCATATCCTGATTTCATTTTCACAGGAGTCAGTTTTTTAGTCCCCAGATAAGCTTCCGGCTTTTCGATTGAATTGATTGCAATAAGATATGCCTCTCCTTTTCTCACCATAGAGGGGATATGAACGATTTCCTCCCCGGCCTTGAGAAGGAAAGAAGAAGATAATTCTAAGAAAAAGATAAAAATAGCAAAGAAAATTTTTTTATAAATCTTCATTTTTCCCTGATTTCAATTTTATAAATTATTTTTTTGATCTTGCATGATTTTTTTATGCGGACTAAATTTACAGCGAATCAATATAAAAAGAAAACTGTTTTTCCTGCTGAGCTTCTGATTTTATTTTTCCATTCAAAAAAAACAAATCTTTATAATCTCATTTTATTTCAATTCGCAGCAAGAGTATATTATAATGTATTAAAAAAATAAACACAGGAGAATAAAATGGCAGAACAAAAAGGAACAAATGTACCTATGATTCTTGGAATCATAGGGGGAGCGCTTGGACTTCCAGGAGCAATTTGCAACGGACTTTGCGCTGGAGCGGCAAGTTCAGTCATGACTGAAGCATCCAAACAAATCGCAGAGCAGGGAGGACAGTACTCAGCTTTGGCAGATAATCTTTCTACAGGACTGCAAACCACATTGATGGTTTATTTTGCGATTGGCTTGATTACTTCAATCGGAGGACTTGTTTTCGGAATCTTAGCAAAAAAAATGTCTCTTGTTGCCGGAATTGTAATGATTATTTGCGGTATTGGAAGTTTTTTCAGCGGACTCCTTGGAATTATTGCAGGAATTCTTTTTATCATCGGCGGTATTTTTGCCCTGGTTCAAAAAAATGATCCCTCCAGCACCCCGGCTCAATAATTTAAAATTCAAATAAAAACAATTGAAACCTATATCCCAAGGTAGTCTTTGAAAACCTGTTTTTGAAGGCTACCCCATAATTACGAGGCTTTATGTTTGATTACTTAGTATTATCCGAAAGTTTAAAACTCCCTATGTACAATCTCTGGATTGCGGCAGGATTAATCGCCGGTTTTCTTTTTCTGGAAAAGCAGCTTTTTAAATACAGTATTTCGGAAAAAGAGCAGAAAAAAATCTACATTGCCATTGCTTCTTCTATCCCGTTTGGTTTTTTTGGCGCCAGAGCCTTTGATTCATGGGTTACAGGAGTCGGTCTGCTTTACGGAGGATTTACTTTTTTTGGAGGATTTTTATCCGCCAGCTTTTGTTTTCTGCTCTTATTACGGATATTCAAACTTAAAATTATCAATACATTAAACATTTTAGTTCCTTCGCTTGCCCTTGCTCATGCATTTGGAAGAATCGGATGCTTTTTCGGAGGCTGCTGTCATGGAAGCGCTACCCATTCTTTTTTAGGCGTGATTTTTCCTCAAAACAGTCCTGCCGATCTTCTCTACGGTCAAAACCCCGTTCATCCCACCCAGCTTTATGAAGCTTTTTTTCTGTTTATTCTTTTTATACTTCTGATCTGGAAAGTCCCCTTCCGTTTCAGAACCTCATTTTATCTTATAGGATATGGGATTTTCCGATTTCTGATTGAAGAATTGAGAGGAGACCCCAGAGGAATCCTTTTGACTCAAACTCTTTTTTCTCCCTCTCAGCTTATTTCCCTGGCGTTGTTTTTAATAGGAGTTGTTCTTTTTTTTAAAAATAAAACTTCAGCCTCCTGTTGAAAATTTATTTTTTTAATATTATTATTTAAAAGATATCTTTTAAAAACCGCTTGTTTTAAGAAGGGGAACAAATTAAAGGATAAAGATAAAAACACGATCCGGTTGGTAGTCCGGATGTACATTTTCATGTATCAGTAACCTTCCCCCCCATGGGATGTCCATTCTTTATCTGTGGTGTGTAATGGGGGTTAAACTATGTTTGTAAAACTGACTGTTTTTTATGAGGCTCCTTTTTGGATTGGGATATTGGAAAAAAAAGACTTTTTTTACTCAGTAGCTCGAGTTGTTTTTGGAAATGAACCAACAGAACCCGAAATATATGAATTGATACAAGAACAGTATCTGAAAATTTATTTTACAGAAAAGGTTGAAAACTTATCTTCCGTTTCTTTAAAAAAAAATCCGAAAAAGCTTCAAAAAGAAGCAGGAAAAGAAATTCGAGAAAAAAAATTTCTTAAAAAAGCTTTTGAAGTCATTCAAGCAGAATACGAAAAAAAGAAAGTAATTTTGAAAAAAAAGACAAAAGAAGAAAAAGAAGCGGAAATAGAAAAAAAATTCCAGATGAAACAAAGCAAGAAAAAAGAAAAACATCGAGGACATTAATTTTTTCGGTTTTAAAAGATATTTTCCCCTTCTTTTTTATCTCCCGATTAGACTGAAACTGTTTTCTTGTTCCTTTCCCGGATATATTCATGATTATACTCGTCAAAGGTATGCACCGCAGTAATGTAAAGAGGAAAATCAATGTATTCCTTTTCATAAAGTTCTTTGATATAATTGATCGCTTCGGAATGACTTTTCTTCTGAGCGTAATGCCTTCTGGAAGTCATCGCATCATAAATATCCGCCACTGAAATAATTTTACTTTCTTCCGGCAAAGCTTTATTAAAAATCGGATAGCCGATTTTATTGCTAAAGTTATGATGACCCAAAATATACACCAGAGGCTGTGGCTTATGATTGCCGATTTCTTTCAATTTTGCAACCGAGTTAATCGGGTGCTCTTTTATATTTTTCCATTCCTCTTCTGTCAAAGACTCCGGTTTATTCAACAGGCTGTTTGGAAGACAGAGTTTGCCAATATCACTGTTGATCGCCGCCACCACCAGATTTTCTTCCATAGCAAGATCATAGGCAGGACGGAAACTTTGAAACATACTTCCCGGTTTGATTTGAAGGTATTCATGCATTGTATCGTAAAGTCTCTCGGTAAGCAGTTGCGCCACTGGCGCTTTGTACTTCCCCCTGATTCCAAAAACCTGATTGTCAATATATTTCAATAATTGATTGGAAAAAGGCTGGGGAGAATAAATTTTAGGATTTTTGAGAGTTTTTATCGGAAGCCATCGCCCCAGATTTTCCCTGACACAAAAATCATCTCGCAGCATCTGGAGTTTTTTGGCAATAGCGACAGCGTAAAAAGAAACCGAAAGTCCATGGGAAAAAGTAATATAGTTTTCTTCATTTTTTACTGCCTGAATCATTTCTATATAATCAGATGCATGCGCTGGAAATTGAATAATGTTTCTGAGATAGCTCGCAATGTTTTTTGATATGACAGGGTTGTTTTTTGAAGAAAGCTGGATCGTATTATCAATAATCTTTTTCTGAAAGATTTCTTTGATTTCATAAATATTCTTTCTTAAATTCTTTTTCACATCCGCAACCGGTTCAAAATCAATTTCTTCCAACCTGGCTTCTATGACTTCTGCTTTTTCTTCCTGATAAGCTTCGCTTAAAAAACTTTCCAGCCTTTCATCTTTTGAAACAACAGTCTGCCCGCTTCCATCTGTTTCAGGTAAATCATTTGATTTAACAAAAGCAATTTTAAGTTTTTCTTTCGATATCTTCGTCCCTTTTGTTGCAAGGAAAGCGCCGGATTGATGGAAAACATCAAAAGGAAGAGGTTTATTATCATAATGATTCGGGTTAAATTTTGTCGAAAAAAAAACCAGTTCCTGTTCTTGTTTTGCTTCCATTTTTTCTCCTATTCTGTTTCAATTTACTTATGGGCAGTTCTAAAAATAGAGAAAATTGTCATCGTATATTTAAAACTGTAATTAAAACTCTAAAATACTACTTTTAATATTTGGGGAAAATTACGAAAAAGGCGAATAAGTCAGTTTCTGTCATTGGTCATAAAGACCGTCGGGAATACTTGACCCGCCTTTTTCCTTTTCAATACTGAACAGTTTATTAGGCTAAAAGCCTGTATGTACGATGATAGTAAAAAAAAGGTTTCGTAAATTTTCTTAAAAATAAATTTAAGGAGTTTTTACAATGAAAACAATAGGAATTAATGTTTCTATGGATGAAATTGATCTGGCTGTCTGTGAAGTTCCTATTACGGGAAAATGAAAAATAACAAAAAAGGGTTTGATAAATAAGTATTGCAGTGCGCTTTTTTGTAGTTCTGAATATACTGTCAGCACCGATTTAAATTTTCCGGAATTCGCCGATTTATTTTTTCCGCTTTTT
>MIAO01000063.1 GCA_001829155.1 Spirochaetes bacterium GWB1_36_13
TGCGGATTCAAATCCAAACCCCCTAACCCCCTTATCCTTAAGTCTTTAAGGACAAGGGGGGAGTCCTCCGTGATTTCATCCTTGAAATCAAGTCGGACAAAGAAACCCCGCGTCCTGCGGGGGGGAAAAAGTTTTTTGACTAAAAAACAACTCATTATTTTTCAATTTCTTTCTCCCCTTCTTTTTCTAAGAGAAGGGGTTGGGGGTTGAGTTCCCTGCAAATCATCGTGATTTGCAGAACTTATTTTCAAACACAAAACCATTTTCCCGTCTTTCGCTAGGCGGTCACTGAGCGGAGCCGAAGTGCGCCGAACGGAGGGGAAGATGAATACTGAAATGAAAATAGAATTAAAAACCTGAATAAAAGGAATTTTGAAACCAATTCCTTTTTTACCGTTAGGTAGTGTAAATAAATAACTATTGAAAAACAATATTATAATTCCTAAAACTCCCCTTGTCTTCCTCTGGGAGATAGGGGCTGGGGGTTTGTGGGTAAAAAATCTTTAAGGTTTTTTAACTCGAAAATTGAGTTTTTCAGGGTTGACTATTTAATATCGGAACGGAGTAAAACCCCGTTCCTTTGATATTTAAATCCCGTTTAAGCTTTTGCTTTTTTTTGAGTTTTTAATGAAACAATAATCAAGGCCAAGAAGGCTAAAGGAATGGAGATAATCGCAGGGTTATCTATTCCAAAAGGCGCTGTCAGAGGATCTTTCCCATACTGAAGGTACATACTTGGGGAAAGAAGAATGATCGCCAGCGCTGAAACCATACCTACTACGATCGAAATTGCTATTCCCGTTCCTGTTGTTTTTTTCCAGAAAAGCTTCATGACAATCGCAGGAAGATTGGCCGAAGCGGCAACTGAAAACGCCCAGCCTACCAAGAACGATACATTCATTCCCTGGAAAAGGATTCCCAAAATAATGGCAATCGCTCCAACTACAATGGCAGCCATTTTTCCATGAAAAACCTTTTTTTCATCTGTAGATTGGATCTTTAAGAATTTATGGATAAAATCATGCGCAACCGCTCCAGCAGCAGCAACAATCAGCCCTGCAACCGTTCCTAAAACTGTTGCAAACGCAATAGCCGAAATGATTGAAAAGATTCCGATTCCATAAAACTTAGCTAATAATGGCGCTGCCATATTATCGCTTTGCACATCCAAGACACCGCTACCCATTGCTCCCAGTCCCATAAATAAAGTGAGAATATAGAAAAATCCGATCGCTAAAATAGCAATAATAGTTGATTTTCTGGCATCTCTCGGACTTGGAACCGTGTAATAACGGATGAGAATGTGGGGCAAAGAAGCGGTTCCTAAAAAGAGTGCAAGCATCAGTGAGATAAAGTTTAATTTATCGATCGGTTTGGACTTTTCACCCAATTTAAACTTAACCCCGGGAGCCATAATGTTTTCACCTGAAACCGGTTTTAAATAATAAAGAGTCACACTGTCTTTTCCGTCTTGAAGCTTAACAATTTTATAAGTAATCACGGTACTGCTTTGAACCGTAGCTAAAAACTTAAAAGGGGTTAAAGAACCGGTTGATTCCACTTCTTTTCCATCCATGACAATTTTTTCAAAATGCCCGACAGGATAGAATTTTTCTTTTTCTTTTGTTTCCCCGTTGTATAAAACCGCTCCATCCTCTTTTTTCACAACTGAAAGAGTTTCATCCAAAAACTTAACGCCGCCTCTTTCATTTAAAAGCCACCAGTTTTGAATTCCATCTTTTTCAACTTTATAAAAAACCATTCCATGATAGTCTTGTTTCGAAATGATTTTATACTCGTTTCCTTCGAAGGTTTCGTCTGAGTATTTATAAGCGCCCTTATCCAAAATCAACTGATTATCGGCAGTCTGAGTAACATGAATCATTTTAAAATTGTGGTAGTTTTCCTGAGGTTTCGTTTTAAATCCATTCATTAAAACGATCACAGTTAAAACAGTTGAAAAAATAATCAGAAGTCCGCCTTTTAAAAACTGGACATAGGTGGTGGATGTCATTCCCGCTGTGGCAACAATAATAACAACAATGGTTCCGACCATGATGACTCCTGCCCAGTGAGGAAGACCCAAAAGAGGTGTAACCAGAGCCCCTGCGCCGACCATCTGAGGAATCAGATAAAAAGTGGAGACAACAAGCGTACTGATTGCAGCCGTCAACTGAATTGCCCTTGAACCCATATTGTGATCTAAAGCATCAGTAAAAGTAAATTTTCCAAGCTTTTTCATCGGCTCGGCAACCACAAAAAGCGCTACAACCCATCCTGCAAGATATCCGATAGAGTATAAAAATCCATCGTATCCCACAGTTGCAATCATTCCGCAAATTCCTAGAAATGAGGCGGCAGAAAGATAGTCGCCGGCAAAGGCAATCCCATTGACACCCCAGTGAATAGTACCGCCGGCAGCGTAATATCCGGCCGCTGATTTTGTTTTTCTCGCAAAAAAGAAAGAAACACCCAATACAAGCGCTACAAATAAAATAAAAATGAAAATCGCTAAAGGAGAGGCTGTATAAATCATTTTTCTATTTCCTCCTTATTCATTGTATCTTCATACTTTGTACAAATTTTATTGTAAATAACACCGAGTATGACCGCAAAAAAAATCAGCCCAAATCCGTAGAAAACTGCAAGATTCAACCCGAATGCGACTTGAGTTTTCATTAATTCAGATTTAATCACCCCGATAAAAATAAACCCGATATAAACCAAAAGATAAACTATAAAAAGTATTATCCCCAGTTTTTCCTTTTTTGGGGAAGCATTATCTTTCCCCCAGTCAACAGCAGGTCCGTGACCCATTTTCTCCTCCTTTTTTCTGCTTTAATTATTTTAATAAACATTAGTTTATCTTAACATTTTAAACATTATCCAACAACACCCCGATCATTGAATATATATCTATTATTATCCAAACCAATATTTATTTTTCCAAGCAAAATTATAAAGCTCAGAGAAATTTAATATTTTTTTTTTAAATTTAAAAAAAAACTATTATATTTTTTTTAACTTTTTTTAAAAATAAATCAATTCTAAAACAAAAGGGGGGTTTTATGTCAGAAGTAGAACAAAAAAGTGTCAAGAATTTGTATAAATCTCGGCTCAAATTGGGCTTCGGGCTTTTCTTCATTTTCTTCGCTTTTTACATTTGGGTAGCTATAATCAATACGCCAAGCTTCAAAGATTTTGCGGGGATTCCAGTACTGGGAATGCCTTTGGGAATGCTTTTATCTTTAAGCATATTTCCCTTTTCGTTTATTCTCGTCATTATTTATTTTTTGAAGTGGAGGTAAAAGTATGAATTATCCTTTAGTATTTGTATTTATCGGTTTTTTTGTAATCGTTTCTATTGTGATTACTTATATTACTCAAAAATCAAGCAAATCAACCGCCGATTTTTATGTAGGCGGAAATAAGATACCCTGGATTCAGACTGGTATTGCAATGCTTGGAAGTTATTTATCTGCGGCAAGTTTTCTCGGTGTAGCTGGAGACATAGCCGTAAAAGGTGTAGACCGTACCTGGCTTGCAATTGGTTTTTACGGAGGCTATATAGCCGTCTTGATGCTGATTGCAGGACCTCTTCGAAATGTGGGAAGCTATACAGTTGCTGATGCAATGTTTAGACGCTTTCCAGATAGAAGAATCAAACTGGTCGTCATGATTACTACGGTGATTATTTCTACTTTTTATTTAGTCCCTCAATTAGTAGCCGCCGGTAAACTTTTTGAAATGATTATCGGATGGAAGTTTCTTGCGGTTATTATCAGCGTCGGAATTCTCATTTCCATCTATATTATATTTGGAGGTATGAAGGCAACTATTTACAACCAGGTGATTCAGGCCACCTTCCTATGGATAGCGATGATAGCCATTGTAGTATTTGGAGTAGTCCTCTTTTTTGGAGGAGACTTCGGAGAAGTATTCAAACAGGCTGAAAATATTGTAGTGCCTAATTTTGCAGGACTCAATAAAGACGCGGTTGCCGCCGTTCTTGGAAAAGAATCGCACGAAGCGATTGCAGCTGTCAACAGTCTTCTTGCCAATGTGCCGAACAAAGCGATGACTATCGGACTTCAAACTCCCGATATTATTTCACAGTTAAGCACAGTTCTTGCGCTTCTTTTCGGTACTGCCGGACTTCCTCATATTTTGATTATGTTTTACACTGTCCCAAGCGCAAAAGCAGCTAAAAAAAGCGTTATGCTGACTATCTTTGCACTCGGTATTTTTTATCTTGCTTCTATTGTCCTTGGATTTATGTGTATGAACTTGGTTTATCCGGATCTTTTAGGATGGATCGGAAATGGAGAGATGGGCAAAGCTGTCAACATGGTTGTCTTGAAAATCAGTGAAAAAGTAGGCGGTCAGTTTTTAATGGCTATTTCCGCCGCTGGCGCCGTCGCAGCAGTTTTAAGCACGGCCGCAGGCTTGATGATCACGGTTTCATCTACAATCAGCCACGATCTTTACAAAACTTTTATCAATTCCAATGCAACAGAAAAACAAGAATTGTCGATTGCAAAAATCACGACCGTCGCAATGTCAACGATTGCAATTATTCTTGCTTTGGTTCTCCAGAATCAGAATGTAGCCTGGCTGATTGCTTTGGCTTTTGGTATTTCGTCCAGCGCTATTTTCCCAACCATGATTTCTCTTCTTTGGTGGAAACGGTTTACAAGACAAGCCGCTTTAGCCAGTATGATCACAGGGTTGGTTGTTTCACTTATCTTTATCATTCTTTTGCTCTCAGGCGTGAAATCGTTTATCGGATTTTCCACACTTGGAGGACCTGGTCTTTTCGGGATCACATTATCTTCAGTTGTCTTGATTGTTGTCACATTTTTGACAAAAGACACTGGAAAAGATGTTGAAGAATTTTTTGCTGTAGCTCATAAAGAAGAAAAACACTAAAAAAACTTTTAGAACCTACGATTTTTTCGTAGGTTCTAATTTGAAAATTCATTAATTTTTCACTATATTTTCTGTATTCAATAAGGAAAAATAGATGAAAACCCAGTTTCGTAAATATCAGATTTATTTTTTAAAAATTATTCTCCCGGCATTTTTAGTGCTCACTCTTTTTATTGCATTTTTTTTTAAAATCGTTCTGCCTTCTCTTGAAAATTCATTTATTAAAAATAAAAAAGAAATGCTGAAAGAATTGAGTAATTCAGCCATCTCTATTTTAAATAAATCTGTTTTAGAAGCCAAACAGCTTAAAATGGATTTAAACCAAGCTCAGAAAATGGCTTTGGAAAGAATTCAATTTCTCCATTACGGCGCTGAAAACAAAGACTATTTCTGGATTACCGATTTTGAGCCGAAAATGATTATGCATCCGTACCGCAAGGATTTGATTGGAAAAAATTTAATGGATTTTCAAGACCCAAACGGAAAAAGAGTTTTTATCGAACTCAGGGATCTTGCCAGAAAACAAAAAGAAGGGTATCTGGAATATTACTGGCAATGGATGGATAATCCTGAGAAAATCGAACCTAAACTTTCATACATAAAAGTTTTTGAACCCTGGAACTGGATTATAGGAACGGGGATGTATCTGACGGATATCAAAAAAGAAATATCGGAATATGAAACCAGTTTTTATAAAATTTCATTTTCAGTTTTATTTATGATCACAGTTTTATTTTTTATGATTGTTTTTTACAGTTTTAAAACAGAAAAAAACAGAAAAAAGGTGGAGCTGGAATTGATCCAGACTGAAAGAAAATATCAATTAACGGTTGAAGCTTCTTCAGACGGATTTATTCTTTTGCTGAAAAATACGCTTCCTTTTTACAACGATAAATTAAAAGAAATTCTCGGATATGAAAATTACAATAAACTTAATTTAAAAGATATTATATTTTCCGAGAATTCAGAATCTTTATCGATTGACATTGATGATTTTGAATCTAAATACGAAAACAATATCCAATTTGAAGCTAAAATTAAAAAATTCAACGGTAAATTTCTGGATGTTTTACTCAGTCTTTCTATTATTGATTTTCAAAATCAAAAAGGGTTTATGATTATTATCAAGGATCTTTCAAATGTCAAAGCGATTGAAAGAAAAAATACTGATTCTGAAGATATCTTTGTCGAACTTCAGTCTTCTCTCCTTCTTTTAAACAGGCCTCTCTCCCATTTTATGAAAGAATATCACTTTTGTTTAGAAACTGATTCGATCAAACAAGCGGCTCAATTAATGTCGCTTCATCAATGTGATGCGATTTTAGTTGCAGATCAAAACAATAAATTTTCAGGTATTATTACGGAAATGGATTTCCGGACCAAACTGATTGAGAAAGATAATTTCGATACTTCACAGACTGTTAAAACAATTATGAGCGATTCTTTTATCGTTTTACAGGAAAAATCTTCTGTATTTGAAGCAATGCTTCATCTTCAGGATTCGCCTATCAAGCACATCGTCATTGAAAATGAGGAAGAAAAAACCATCGGATTTTTAAGTGAAACCGATATTTTTGAAATTCAGGCTAATTCTTACGCAAAAATCATTCAGGAAATTAAAACTTCATCTTCGATTCAAGAAATAGTAGAGACAAAAAAGAAAATTACTTCCGTCATCCATACATTGGCAGAAAGCGGAGCCAATCCCAGAAACCTTTCACTTTTTTTAACCCGGCTTTCAGATTCCGTGACCAGAAAAATTATTGAATTCGGAATCCGGGATACAGGAACACCGCCTGTTCATTTCTCATTCATGGCATTGGGCAGCAACGGAAGGGAAGAAGAAACTTTATTGACAGACCAGGATAATATTTTGATTTATGACGACTGCGACCCCAGTATTCAAGAAAAAGCTGCCGCCTATTTTTTAGCACTCGGTACCTATATCTCAGACAAACTGAATGAATGCGGCTATGATTACTGTAAAGGAAACATCATGGCAAAAAATCCGGTTTTTAATCAGCCTTTTTCAACCTGGAAAAATTATTTTAAGAAATGGATTCAAAATCCTGATCCTCAATCTCTGCTTGAAATTCATATCTTTTTCGATTTTAGAACCGTTTACTCTACTTTTCAGGAAGAGAAATTTCATAAAAAAGACCTTTTTGCTTTTCATTTAAGAGATTATATTCATAAACTTTTAGAAGAAAAACCTGATTTTTATATTTATCTGGCAAAAAACGCTCTTCACTACCGTCCTCAAATCGGGTTTCTGGGCAATATCTTATTGGAAGATAAAGAAGGAAATAAAGATATCATTAATATCAAAGAATCTCTTGTTTTAATTGTCAATTTCGCCAGAATCTACTGTCTGAAAAACAATATATCCAGCACCAACACTTTGGACAGACTCAGGATTCTCCATGAAAAAAACTTTCTGCAGACAGAAATCTACAATGAGATCAATCATGTTTATAATTATTTTATGCAGCTGAGATTTAAAAATCAGGTCAAAATGCTTGAAAACAATAAAACACCCAACAATTATATTGAAGTAAAGAAATTGACCAATATTGAGTATTCGATTTTAAAAAAGATGCTGTTGAAAATGAGGATTTTTCAAGTAAGATTAAATATCGATTTTCTGGGCGGGATATCTTTTTAAAATATCCCTAATCCCGGATTTTTCTATTATTTATTCGCCGATCGGCAGAAGTGTTTTTCCATGAACTTCATTCACAATTTCTGCAACTGCGAGATAAAGAGCGCTCATTCCACAAATCACACCTTCAATTCCTGCAATCACCCCGATCATCGCAGCGGATTCCGAACCGGCTGCTTTCAGAAAGTTTTCGATTGAAAGCAAAAAGAATAAGACTGTTACTGAAATAAAGATAAATCGAAGCATTAAATTCGATTTAAAAGTTCCAATCGTCATAAAAGCAGAAAAAATTCCCCAGAACAACAGATAATATGCCATTGATTTTGGAGTGGCTCCGCCGATATTTCCAATCCCGTCTTTAAAAATAAAGATAAAAATCAATGAAAGCCAGAATGCTCCATAAAGCATAAAAGCTACACCTGAAAAAGTTTTTCCTTTTTGAAATTCCATTCTTCCTGCAACCATTTGAGCAATGCCGCCAACGAAAAGCCCCATTCCCAAAATCACGGTATTGAGTTCAAAAAGTCCCGCATTGTGCAGATTCAACAAGATGGTAGTCAAACCAAATCCTGTGAGTCCAATAGGTGCCGGATTGCTTTTCAGAAAAGCATGATATGAACTATATTGTTTCATAATTTTCTCCTTAAATATTTTTATGGCTGATTAAATTTAATAACATCGTAATTAAAAAAAAAATAGAATAATTTGTTATATTTTTCCAGAAATAAATAATAATAAACTATATTTTGACAAATTCTGAGTGAATCTTCGACTGCATCTCTTCAATCTGCGCCAAAACTTTTTCAAGAGTGCTTTTTTGAATATTTGTAAGCTTCTTAGGATTAATCAGGTTTGTCGCCTCTTTTTTCTGCGCCAG
This sequence comes from Spirochaetes bacterium GWB1_36_13, assembly GCA_001829155.1. Classification (GTDB taxonomy): domain Bacteria; phylum Spirochaetota; class GWB1-36-13; order GWB1-36-13; family GWB1-36-13; genus GWB1-36-13. The sequence goes on from MIAO01000063.1 coordinate 8,469, forward strand.
CAAATACACCTGATTCTTTATTCTCATCTGCATCAAATAATCATAGGATTGGATAATCTCTTCATACATCGGCTTTTGAATTCCTTTATTCTGATAAATCTTTTCAAACCTTTCTATTGTATTATTTTCTTCAATCCCGTATTTCAGCGCATAGACTCTTGCAAAGTTGACAATAGGAAGCATAACCAGTTTGATATCAATCGAATCGGGGTGCTTGCTTTTCGTATCCACGCTTAAAGTACCAAAAAAATTGATCGGAAGTTTGATATTGGATGTAACTTGGGCTAAAAACAATAAAATATTAGGTCTTTTCTCAATCAACAACATCTGGTGTTTTTTTAATTCATCCACAAGTTCCTGACTTCCATAGACATTTCGAAAATCAAAAAATGTATTAATTTCCAATAGATTATCTTGTGAAACATTATAAACCCAGTCTGTAAAATATTCTTTCCAAACTGAAACGCTCTGACACCATTTAGGATTTTTTGCCATAATATTTCCCTTGCAAAAAACATATCCAACATTATCCAGCGCATCACAGATACGGCTGCTCAGCTCATCAAAATATTTTTTCACCTCAATACTTTCTTCTTTATTTTCCAAATCTCTATAAATCAAAGCATTATCCTGGTCAGTTGTAAGCGTCTGCTCTTCCCTTCCTTCGCTGCCTAAAGCTAAAAAAGCAAAGGAGACAGGAGGATTACCCAATTCTTCAATAGCAAAATCAATAATTTTTTTGGTAATAATATCTGAAATATGGCTTAGAATACGGTTGACATTTCTGGCATTGGTTCCTGTTTCTACCAATGCTTTGATATATAAATCAATTTTTTGATAAATTGTTTTTATTTCTTCCACCGATTGAGCATTGGATATTTTTTTCATAATCATGGAAGATGAATACTGCTGCAAAAGAATCAGATCCACCCCGCTTAATATTCCCGTATAGACTCCGTCGTGATTTCGGCAGACAATATAATCGATTGATTTTTCATTTAACAAATAAAGCACTTCAAAAACCATTGAATTTTCATCTACTGAAAGAACAGGCGAAGTCATAATTTCATAAACAGAAGCTGATAAATCTTTATTATTTCCCACTACCCTTTCTTTGAAATCATGGTCGGATAGAATCCCGATGTATTTTTTTTCATGATCATGGACTAATACTGCCTCTACTTTATTTTTTACCATAAAATCAGCTGTTTTTTTAATAGTTTCTCCATAATGCACGGATAAAATCGGTTTTAAACAATTTTTGACCGGCAGATAGAGAAAAGATAGCGAGCTTTGAAGGTCTTTGATCAAATTTTCTTTTTGAAAATCTTCTATTTTCATCAATGTGATATCTTCTAAAATCCCGTCAAAATACAAAGGAAACTGATTCTCATCCTTGATGAGGACTAAAGAAATCAGAACTGATGCCATGCTTCCGTCTTTTTTGATGAGTTTGACTTCTTTATTTTTCAAAATCCCTTTTTCTAAAGAAGTAGAAAATAATGAATGATATTCTTCTCGATTAAAAAAAAGATTGGAAAATTGAAATTCATTCATAGCCTCAGGAGAAGAGATTGAAAACCAGTTGATGAAAAATTGATTCGCCTCGATAATTTTTCTTTTCCCTCCCGCTTCTATCCTGAAAACTCCGATATTGATGTTATTAATCAAAGTCAGATATTTTTCTTTTGTTTTTCCCAGTTCATTTTGGATCTGGTCATAAATTGTAATGTCTTTTAAAATTAAAATAAAACCTTTTTTTTCGTTCAGCACAATGGGTGAATGCATGATTAAAAAATTAATTTCCATTCCGTCTTTTGACTTTAAAACCGCTTCAAAACGAGCAGGAACTTCATTGTTATTCAAAAGGTTATTAAAATCTTCCCATCCCTTCTTCATGCTGATTTCACGGCCTGAAAAAAGAGCGTTCCATTCTAAAGCTGTAAGTTCATCAAATGAATAATTTAAAATTTTTAAGAGTGTTTTATTGGCATATGATATTTTTTTCCCCAAAATCATCAAAGTCCCTTCCGTAGAAGCTTCCACTAAAGACCTGTATTTTTCTTTTGATTCAAATAACGCCTCGCTGATACGGACTTTCTCCCTTTCAATTTTAAGACTCTGCCTGGATAGGAAAATAAGAATAAATATAATGATCAGAATAATAAGAGTAGATATTTTAATCAGGTTTCGGGTAATACTCGCTATTTCATGCTTGACATCCTCAATGTAAATCCCGGTTCCAATCACCCAGTTCCATGGCTGAAAAATTTTGACATAAGATAATTTGGGTACAATCATAGAAGAATTGTCTTTCCACTGCCACATATATTCAACGAAACCTTCGTTTTTCTCCTGAACCACCTTGACCATTTCCAGAAACATCTTTTTCTTTTGAGCGTCTTCATAATTGGTTAAATCCGCACCGTTTAATTCATCCAGATAGGGATGCATAATCATCTTGGGATACAAATCATTGACCCAGAAATAGTCTTTGCGTTCATCCCCGTAACGCATTTCTTTAATCCGCATCAAAGCTTCTTTCTGTGCTTCTTCCAGGCTCATTTTTTTATGAACCGCCGCTTGATAATACTGATTTAATATGCTCCATCCGGCATGAGTCAATTCACGGATCATTTCTCTTTTACGGTCTAAAATGTTTTTTTCAAAAGCAGGAATCATGATCATAAAAATAGTTAAGATAAAAAGAATAACAGCAAGAAAAGTGGGAATAATAATCCGGGTAATAAATGCTTTCCAGTTCATTTTTTATCCTTAGATAATATTTATCATTCAATTAATAATCATTTATTTAAAATAATATTTTTTTTAATGAGAGTCAATTTTTTTTACAAATTCAATTTTATGAAATGAATTTTGTTCTAAAAATCATTGATTCTTTTTGAAAATCATGCTTTTTTCCGGGGCTTTTAAAAAAGAGGCCAGATAAGGGCATTTTGCCATCAGCGCAAAATAAATGGGGCGGCTGCTTTCAAACAAGCCTTCAAAATTCCCCTGTCCCTTTGAAATGACAATATCAGCATTCTTATAAACCGGCAGAAATTCTTTTTTGAAAGATTTTTCCTGATTGCCCGGAAGGTCAGAACCAGTTGAAACCAGAGTAAAACTTTGGTTGATATCAAGCTTTTTCAGGTCGTCCAGGGTCACATCGTTTAAAATTGGTTTTTCTTTGGCTCCGATTGTAATTTCCAAGTTTGGATAAAGCTTTTGAAGATACTCAAGAAAAACCAGATCAAAAACAATCTCACCGGAATTGTCTGTAAGGTAAAGAAGCGTTTCTGCCTTTTCTATTTCCTGTCTGAAGATTTCTACATCATCATAAAAAAGCTGTTTTTTTTCAAACTCTCTGATAAAATTCTCCAGATTCATCTCAGAGATTCCTTCCAGCGTATAATCCACAATATTCCCGATAATCGAAAGCTTGACCCCTGTATGAAAAGGATCGCCGGATTCTTTTAAAAGATTTTCGATAAATAGTTTGATTTCCAGAGCCTTCTGATTGGTCAGATTTTTTTCTTCCTCATAAAGGTCTTCCACCTTGAGGAGTTTTGAAAGCTCATGATAGATAGAGGGGGAAAGTTCAATCGGAACGAGATGCGCCTTGAATTTTTTAGAGTTTTTCAGTATCTTTTTCATGATCCTGATTCTCTCGTCTTTGTTTCTCACAAATTTATGAATCAATTTTTCTGCCTGTTTCACAAAACAGGTGATACACTCTATGTCAATTTCCACAACTACTCCCTGATTTTCACCAAACTTAAATTTAACCAAATCAGAAACAATAAGAAAATCTCTGCATTTATTTCAAAAGCCGGAGGAGTTTTTTGTTTTTCTCATTTGCCATTGCCTTGATGACCGCCATGCATAAAAAAGCATCGTAGCGGCTGTCATGAAGATTAAATTCCTCTACCTTGATCCCGTAATAATCCGCAGCTTCCATCAGCTTGGGGAATTTTCCATTTTTGATTTCCGTATTTTCCCTCATGGTGCAGAAAAACTTTTTCTTTTTTTCAAGGAAAGAAATAAACGAGCTGTCAAACGCAATGTTGTGAGCTGAAAAAAACACGCTGTCTTTTGAAAACTCATAAAAAGCCTCAATATCATCCTTAAAATGTTCGGGATAGTCCGCCTGCCCCCTCAAATCGCGGATATTGTCGTCATAAAGCCCGTTGGTCTCCAAGTCGAAAACGGTAAAAAAGGGGCAGATATTTTTCATCATTTACCTCAATCAGAAATATCAGGAATAAAAGATAATATTTCTGATCTGTAAAGATAAACAAAGATGTCTTGATGATCTATTTCCGGTTTTACTCGAATAATCCTTATTTCAGATTTTCCCAGCAGTTTCAAATCCAAACCTCCTAACCCCTTATCCTTAAGTCTTTAAAGAGATAATTTAAAATTAAAAAAAACAGATTTGTTTCTGAATATTTTGTGTGTTATTTTTAATGAAATGAGGCATGGAACTAAGAAAAATAATCAGCCTGTGCCGGATCAATGATGAAGCAGGATGGTTATTGCGTATATAGGGAGTTACATGCAAATCATGCTATAGCAATATATTTTTATATATTGTTTATCGTTCATTATTATGAACAAAGAGGTTATATATATGAGTGAAAAAAATATATCAATATGGAAGCCAATAGAATTTAAAGAAACATGGTTAGAAACAAATACTTCATCATTTGATGAACTTGCTGACAGTTGGTTTGAAAAAAGAAAAGATTTCAATGAGGGGAATAAGGAATATCATGATTTTTTAAATAAACTTAAAAGACAGCATGCAATTGAAACTGGAATTATAGAAAAGTTGTATAATTTAAGTGAAGGAATAACTCAAACTCTTATAAAAGAAGGTTTTGTTGAAAGTTTTATTAGTCATGATGATACTAACATCCCAGCAAATCAATTAATTGGATATCTTAATTCTCATTTCGAAGCCATGGACTTTGTTTTTGATATGGTGAAGAATAATAGACCTTTAACAAAGTCATTTATATTAGAATTACATCAATTAATTTTAAAACATCAAGATTATACTGTAGGAATTAATTCGCTTGAGGAGACAGTAAAAATAAAATTATTAAAAGGAAAATTTAAAGAAAGACCTAATAATCCTAGAAGAGACGATGGTACTATATATGAATATTGTTCACCTATACATGTAGAGTCAGAAATTGACAATCTAATAAAAATTTATAATGAAATTGAGAAAAAAGAAATCCATCCTTTAGTAATTGCTGGCTGGTTTCATCATGCTTTTACTCAAATCCATCCATTTCAAGATGGGAATGGCAGAATCGCAAGACTTTTAACCAGTTTAATTTTAATTAAATACCAACTATTTCCATTAAATATATTAAGAAATGAAAAATCAATTTATATCAATGCCTTAGAAAAAGCAGATAGTGGTTTTCCAAATGATCTAATTAAATTCTTTAGCAATATTCAAAGAAGAAATATTGAATCAGCTTTAAATATTCAAAAACAACCAGAATCCTTAAAAGAAGTTGCATCTATTTTTAAAGAAAAAGTAGAATCACTTACAAAAAAACAAAAAATAGAGCGTGAAAAAATCATTACTTTAAATAGAAATTTATTATTTAAAGAAGTTTATAAAATAATTGGGGAACTACAAAGTGAATTATTTTTAACAATACCACAAGAAAAAGCATATATAAAAGCTATTTCAAAAAAACCGAGTGATAAAGAATATTTTTATTATACAAATCAAATAATTGAATATGCAAATAATCAAAACTACTTCTTCAATAAAAACCTTCCTCGAGGATGGAGTAGGCTTTCATTTTTTATTAGTAAAGAAAAAAGATATGATATTGTAATTTCAATCCACCATTTTGGTTATTTTGATTCAGTCGTTGCAATCGGTTCATTTATCGAATTTATCGATAAATCTTATAATAGATCAAATATAATTGAACAAAGTATACCTTTGAATGTTAAACATTATACTCTGTCGTTAGAAAAAGAAATAACAGAAAGAACTAAAGAAAATCTCAAAGATTATTTTTCGGATATAATTAAAGTTGGTTTGTCTATTATTATAAACGAATTAAGTTGATTGATTTTATAGCTAAATACGATATTGCATATAACACACCAATTTGTATTTTATATAACCGAAAACGGGAATGTAAAACTTGAGATTTTTTTTGGAAGAAGAGAGCCTGTGGCTGTCTCAAAAAAAATGATGGCAGAATTTTAGAGGGATTGACTTAAAAATGCAAATAAGTTATTTTTTATTTGCAGAAAAGAGATTAAATGCAAATATAAAAATTTATACTTGCAGAAAAGCAAATATCCTTTAATTTTATCAAAAAACAGTATTTTTATTTTTCAAAAAGCCGGAAATTTTTTATTTCATAAATTTTTTTTTTCAAAATTCCGATAGTTATTTTAATTCTCAAGGGGATTTTAAAATGAAAAAAATACTGCCGCTCATTCTTTTTATACTTGTTTCAGGTCATGTCTTTTCAGAACAGGCTGAGGTTTCCTTTCCAGACCCGGAACCCTATATTGATTATGAGTTTGAAGAACTCCAAAGAACCTATCTTTTTAAAAGAAAAATCACCCTGGACACTATCAAAAAAATCCCTCTCAACCAATACCCTGAAGAATTTATCTACGAACTCATTGAACAGGTGAAAAAACAGACGAAAGAAGAAGTCAAAAAAGAAATACTGGAATACCTCAAAAAACATTTGAAAGATGAAAGAAAATCCACCTCTCTTTCAGATGCGTATAATATTTCCGATAAAACGCTTAAGAAAAAAATCGAACCCAAAAAAACAACTGTAAAAACCGGGGGAGATGATTTTCTACCAAAAGATAAAGGGAAAAAAGAAATTGCAGAAGAAAAAAAAGAACCGGTTCAGCAGGAAACCAAAGCTTCCAATGAAAACCAGATTTTAAAATTCTCTGTCAATTCGAATCAGAGCGTGATCATTGTCAACAGCCTTTCCAATATTCCCCTTCTGCTGGAAGTGGGGGCAGAAAAAAATGTGACCCATGTGGATGCGGCTATTTATCTGAAAAGCATAGACGGAAATATGGTCTATCTTTTGAAACGATTCCCCTATGCCTCGATTGAAGGGAAAAAATCGTTTGACTTTCTCTGGGAAAGACCCAGTATTCCGTTTGGAAAATACAAACCTTTTGTAGAAGTGAAGTTTTTTGATAAAAATCATAAGGAAATCGCCTCAAAAACCGAGTTTTGGGGGAACAGCTCTTCTACGCAAATGTATATTATCCAGAAAATGTGATGAAAAAACTTTTAAAAAAAGCTTTTGAAACGGAGAGTTTAAAAGAAGGTTTTGATTTTTTTTATCCGTTCCTTCAAAAAAAATACAGCGTCCATTTTCAAAAGATTTACCTTTTGTCCGCTGAAGAAAGCTTTTTAAACCCCTCTTTTTTCTACGGCGGGACTTTTGGCTTGGGTCCCCTGCCCCTCAATGAGCAAAGAAGCCTGATTGTCAGTTCTTATGTAAAAAACCAGATTCTCTGGATTCCTGATATCCGTGATTCAGCCTATCAGTCCAATTTTCTTTTAAAAAAACAGAATATCAGCTCGATTCTGATTATTCCTTTTATCAATCAGGGAATTGTCAGCATCGAATTTTTACAGGCCGATCCGAAGAGAGAAGAAATCATTGATGAACTGATTTTTGAGATTAAAGCCTATGCCTCTATTCTGCTCAACCGTTTTTACCTTTCAGCCGTAAAGGATGAAGTGAAACGATCGATCACAGAGCTCAATGAACAGATCAAATTTTCAAAAAAACTGGCGTTTTCAGGGCAGCTGGCAAGTTCAATCGCCCATGAAATCAAAAACCCTCTTACAACCATCAACATGCTGATTCACAATCTGTTAGAAAAAAAAGAAAATTTCAAAAAAAACGATTACAACGATCTGGCGGTCATCAAAGAAGAAATTGAAAGAATTAACCGTCTTCTAAGCGATTTTTTAAACTTCGCCAAACCAAAAAAACCCAGTTTTTCAGAATTAAAACTCTCTGATATCATCAGAAAAACTTTAAATATCATGCAGCCCCACCTCAACCAGAAAAAAATCACCGCCTCGCTCAATCTCAAAGACGAGCCTTTCATCCAAGCCGACCCGGATCAAATTCAGCAGATTGTCCTCAACCTTACTCTCAATTCGATTGAAGCGCTCCATAAACCAAACGGCAAAATTGATTTTAAGGGTGAAAAAAAGATTCAAAAAGGAGAAACCTATTATCAGCTTCAAATCAGCGACAACGGGGACGGAATCAAAGATGAAATTCTGGAAAAAATTTTCGAGCCTTTTTTCAGTGAAAAAGGGAACGGGAGCGGACTGGGACTTTCCATTGTCCACCGCCTCGTAGAAAACCATGGGGGATTTATCAAAGTTTTTAACCAGCTCCAGGGCGGAGCCTGTTTTTCAATCTATTTTCCAGTGAAACAAACATCTGTTTAAAAAAATTACCTGATCTTGATCCAGCCTGTTAGAAAGAGCACACCAGCAATGATGGACGCTGCCCCCATAATATTTAAAGCCAGCTGAATCATTTTATAAGGATTGGAAGCAGATGGACTGCCCGCAGTTTCCAGCGATTTTCCCTCAAATTTGGATCTTAACCCAACTTCAACACTAAATATTCTAAGTGTTTAATAAAGAATTGTATAAAAAATTCATGGGGTACCACATCTTGAATTA
>MIAO01000064.1 GCA_001829155.1 Spirochaetes bacterium GWB1_36_13
TGTTTCCCGATCTGATTCTGAAGAATCAAAAATTAATTCTATCGCTTTAGCCTGTGTCGTTTCGTAATTGATTTTTTTCATTATCAAATAAAATTGTTTTTTTGGGTATAAAAATATAAATCTAATATTTTTTTCTTTTTTAATCTTTTTTTGTTATATATTTATTTAATAGTATGTATTTTTTTTATACGAAACTGAATATAAAATGCAAAATTGTCATTCCGGTTTTTGCTTGCAAAAGACCGGAATTTGTAACTTAAAATAATTATTTTCAATAGATTCCAGCTTTCGCGGGAATGGCAGAAAGGGGTCGTTTTTTGCAATTTAAAATCATTTCAGTATATCATAGCTCAGGAGCGTTTATTGATGAAAAAAATCAAAACGGATTTTAAAAAATACTTTATCGCTCTGTCTCTTTTTTTAATCTCTATTTTTTTTGTTCTCTCTATTCTCTCTCTTTCCATTTTTGAGTATAGAGAGTATAAAAAAATTTTATCTGAAATGAAAACCGAGCTTTTGAATAAAAAGAAAAAAAAACTCCGGGATAAGATTCTGGAATATGTTAATTTTATTCATTATGAACAGGATCAATTGAAAGAAAATCTGAAAACAGAAATGAAAGAAAAAGTGTATTCGATCAACCAGGCAATCACAACTCTCATAAATCAATATGAGGGAAAATTGTCGGGAAAAGAAATAGAGACCAGAATAAAAGATTTTGTAAGATCTTTGAGGTATAACAACCAAAGGGGTTATTTTTTTATTGTTTCTTTTGACGGAAAAGCGATTGTAAGACCGGACAATCCAAAAATGGAAGGAAAATTAACATTAGACTTTGAAAACAGCGAAAAAAGAAAAATCGTGAAAGAAATGATCGAACTTGCAAAAAATTATCAGGAAGGTTACAGCGAATATTATTGGAATAATCCAGTCAAAAATCAAAATAAAGAAGAGTTGAAAATAGCTTTTGTTATGAAAGTAAAAGGATTAGACTGGTTTATCGGAACAGGTGAATATTTAGACTATTTTGAGCATGAATTGAAAGATAAAGTAGTGAAAAAAATCGAAAAAGTATCAAAAGAAGAAAAAAATTATATTTTCATTTCAGACTGGGAAGGAAATGTCTTCTTGGGTCCTGGACAAGGAAAAAATATGCTTTTTGTCAAAGATAAAAACGGAAAAAAGGTGGTTGAAGAACTGATTCAAGCCGCAAAATCGGGAGGAGGATTTGTCGAATATACCATGCCCCCTGAAACAGCACAGAAAGAAAGGGCAAAATTAAGTTATTCTCATCCCATTGCAGACTGGAAATGGTATATTGGAACAGGGGAATACATAGATGATATTGAATTGGAACTGGAAGCTGAAATCATTGAAATTAAAAACAAATTTTATATGAGAAGCATAATATTAATGGTTATTTATCTTATCATATTTGCTGTTAGTATTTTTTTATTGCTTTATCTGTCCAGAAAAATAATTTCTGATTTTCAATTATTCAAGGATTTTTTTAAAAAAAGTGAAAAAGAATTCAGTGTTCTGGAAAAAGAAAAGCTCAATTTTAAAGATTTTCAGGAACTGGGAGATTATGCCAACAACATGATAAAAACAAAAAAAGAATCAGAAGAAAAAATACTGAATTTAAATAAAGATTTAGTTCTTGCAAAAGAAGCTGCTGAGACTTCAAATCAGGCTAAAAACTTATTTTTGGCTAATATGAGTCATGAAATCCGAACTCCATTGAATGGGATTTTTGGAATATTGTCACTTTTAAAACTTGAAGCTTCTAATCAAACTCAATTAGAATATATAGAGGCTATGGATTATTCATCCAATTTACTGCTTCATATTGTGAATGATATATTAGATATTTCAAAAATTGAAAGCGGAAAGATTGAAATGGAATACAAAGAAATAGAACTGGAAGAATTGATTTTAAAAATTATGGATATGCTTTGTGTCAATGCGGAGAAAAAAGGTTTGGAAATTATGTATTCTATTGATGAAAGAATTCCTGAAAAAATGATTTGCGATGAGGGAAAAATCAATCAGATATTGATTAATTTAATGATCAACGCAATCAAATTCACTGAAACAGGATCTATTTATTTAGAGATAACGCAAGAATACAAATTAGATAACAAAATAGGACTTTTATTTTCCATCACAGATACAGGAATAGGAATACCTGAAAATAAAAAAAATGATATTTTTATTCCTTTTGTGCAGGGAGATTCGAGCTATTCAAAAAAATATCAGGGGACGGGGCTGGGACTTTCCATATCGAAACAATTGGTTAATTTGATGGGAGGAAATATTGGATTTGAAAGCAGAGAAAATGGGACAAGATTTTATTTTACGGTTAATGCTGATATTGTTCATGCAGTTGTATCGGAAAAAGAACATTCAATTAAAAATATAAAGGTTCTCATTATAGATCATCATGCTCTTAAAAGAGAACTTGTTTACAAGCTGCTTAAAAATGAAGTATTGAAAATAGATCTTTCTCAAAATATTGAAGAAGGATTAAAAAAAGCCTACAGCGAGAAATATGATCTTGTTTTACTTGACTTAAACAGGCCGTATCAAGACGGATTGGAAATATTAGAAAAAAATAAAAAATGGATTGACTGTCAGCGCAGTCCTATTCTAATTTACACATCTTTAGATATGAGTACAGATATTAAAAATAAAATCAAAGAATTGGGAATTTCAGAACATATTATGAAACCAATTAAAAAAAAGGAACTGATTCGTAAAATCTTAAAAATAATCCGACTTTGAATATCCTGTGATTTCAGTTAAATTTTATGAGGTAATATTAAAAGAGGTAGAAAAACTTATGGCTGAAAAAAAGCTCACAAAAATTGAAAAACAAGAGATTATTAAAGATGCTTGCGAACTGGCAAAACTATTGGATTCTAAAAAAGGAATTGATTTAGTCCTTCTGGATGTTGAAAAACTGACTCCGATTGCGGATGTTTTTTTGATTGTTTCTTCCGAATCATTTACCCATTCAAAAGCTTTGGAAGATTACAGTATGAATCTTCTGGAAGAAAAGGGATATAAAAGAATGAATAAAGCCAATATTTTTCCTGAGAATCCCTGGATTTTATTGGACTACGGTCCTATCATTATTCATATTTTCATGAAAGAAGCAAGAGACTATTATGAACTTCACAAACTCTGGTATGATGCTGAAAAAATAGAGTTTTAAGGAGCTTATCGATGATTGCGTCTGAAAAAACGACCCGTTTTCAGAAATTTCTGAAAGAAAAAAATATTTCATCTGCGCTGATTTTTAATTTTGTGGATATTTTTTACTTTACCGGAACGATTCATGGAAATGTGCTTTATGTTCCAGCGGAGGGAGAAAGCCTTCTTTTCACGCGGAGAGCTGTTCAGCGTACCAAGGAAGAGATCGAAACTGGGCAGGCGGTTGCTTTTTCCAGTTTTAAAGAAATCAAGCCTTATCTTTCGAATCTGGGGGAGAAAACGGGGTTTCTTCTGGATGCGACACCGGCAGGACTTTATAAAAAGATTCTTTCTGATCTTGAAATCGATGAAAAAAGAGTTTATGACCTTTCCAATGATCTCAAATTCTTTAAAATGGTAAAAAGCCCTGATGAAATAGAAAAAATCAGGAAAGCGGGGCTGATTGTCCAAAATACTTACGAAGAACTTCAAAACTCGATTGTGCCTAATATGACGGAATATGAAATTGCCATTGAGGTAGAGTATCTTTTAAAAAAGAACGGGCATCTCGGAGAAAACCGTTTCAGAGGATTGAATCAGATTGGTCTTTTAACCTATGTTCTTTCAGGCGCTAACATTTCTAAAGCAGCTGTTCACGATACGCCCTATGGAGGAACAGGAACTGCGAAGGCTATGGGAGTAGGCGCTTCAAACAGGATTGTCCGTGAAGGCGAGGTTTTCATGGTGGACTCGGTAGGAAGTTTTGAAGGTTATCATAATGATAATACCAGAAGCTTTATTTTTGGAGAGATTCCTCCAAAAGTTTTGAAAACCTATCAGGATCTTTTTGAAATTTACCGCTTTATTGCGGATGAGATGAAGCCAGGCAGCATTTGTGAGGCAATTTATCTTTCCGCTTTAGAAAAAGTGAAAAAAATGGGGTATGAAAACCATTTTATGGGGTTGGGAGAGAGCAGGGTCGGCTTTATCGGACACGGTATCGGAATACAGGTAGATGAATTTCCGGTTTTGACCCGTAAATTTCAGACTGTTTTAGAACCGGGGATGACCCTCGCGATTGAACCTAAAATCTTTGATGAAGAGTTTGGAGGGGTCGGCATTGAGTCCACTTTTCTCATTACTGAGAAAGGAAGCCGGATTTTAACAGGATTAAAAGAAGATATTTTTCAAATTTAAAATAAAAACGAGAACAGATTGAGTTTTACAGAAAAAAAATTTAAGAAATTGACAAAAGACAACCGGCTGAAAAAACTTTTTTTTGCTGTCCGGGAATATTTATCAGGAAAAAAAACAGCGGAAGAACTTTTCATTCTTTGGGAATGGAGTCAGGAAGATCATTGTTTTTTAAAACCTTCCAATCATTATGAATGGGGTATTTTTTCAGAAAAACTCCTTCAGGTTATGAAAAGAGAAAACTTGTTTTTGGAAGAAGTTCCGGTTGATGATGAAAAAAGAATCCGAACTCCTTTTCCGGCAACTGTCGTTTTAGATAATATCCGGTCTCCGTATAATGTCGGATCGTTTTTTCGTTCAGCAGAAGCGTTCGGAATAGAAGAAATTGTTTTGTGCGGGATTACGCCAGCGCCGGAGCAAAATCCTAAAGTAGCAAAAACGGCCAAAGAAGCTCTTGTCCCCTATGCCTATTATCAGAAAACTGAGAATGCTGTTTTAGATTATAAAAAAAAGGGTTTTTCTGTTTATGGAATTGAAAAAACTTCTTCTTCCCGCTCGCTTGGCAAAGAAGAGATCGGCTTTCCTTTTCTCCTGATTTTTGGAAATGAAGAGTTTGGAATATCAAAAGAAGTACTAGGCCAGTGTGATCAGGTATTTCATATTGATCTTTTCGGGAAAAAAAACTCGATCAATGTTTCAACAGCAGGCGGGATTGTTTTTTATGAATTAAGAAAAAATTATCAGGAAAAAACAAAAAATAAGAATTAGTATTTTTTTTTGAATCAATATTTTGATAATTTTACTATAATCTTTTTTGAAAAAGGGGGTTCGCTCCATGACTATGAGGAGTGAAACAGATATTCTTTTAGTAGAAGATGAAATGAATATTCTTCTTTCTCTAAAATATATTTTAGAAAGCAAGAATTATTTAGTGGAAACAGCGCAAAACGGCAAGGAAGCGGTTCAAAAAATTAAAGACCACTCTCTTAAAATTTTAATATTGGATCTGGTTCTTCCAGATATGACCGGTTTTGAGATTCTGGAATCCGTAAAGGAATTAAGAAATTTTCCAGTGATTATGCTGACAGCCAGAAACCGTCCGGAAGATCAGGAAAAAGCCCTAAAGCTTCAAGTCGATGAATATCTGGTCAAACCTTACAACCCGGATAACTTACTACTCATAATTGAAAAGATGATGAAGAGCAGGAGGAAAGATGTTTAGAAAGAAAAAAGAAAAAGTAGAACTGGTTGAAAAAAAATCTCAGGGTCTCTGGAGAAAATGCGAAAAATGCGAACAGATTATTTATAACCAGGAATGGGAGCAAAGATACCGGGTCTGCCCGAACTGTAATTACCACTTCAGGCTGACGGCAATGGAAAGGATTCAGCTTCTCATTGATCCCATGACTTTTGAAGAACAGGATCGGGAAATTTACCCGGTAGATGCGCTTTCATTTAAATATCTGGATACCACTTATAAGGAAAAACTGAAAGAAGCTCAGGAAAAAACAGGTCAGAATGACGGAATCATTATCGGTAAAGGAAATATTTATGAATACCCGATTGAAATCGGAGTGATGGACTTTGAGTTTCTGGGCGGAAGCATGGGCTCGGTGGTGGGAGAGAAAATCAAAAAAGCGGTTTTTTATGCAATAAAATATAAAATTCCTCTGGTTTTAGTGGCTACTTCAGGCGGCGCTCGGATGCAGGAAGGGATGCTTTCCTTGATGCAGATGGCTAAAACTTCTGCAGCAGTTGCAAAATTGGAACAATATAAACTTCCTTTCATCATGATTCTAACCAATCCCACAACAGGCGGAGTTTCAGCCAGTTTCGCGATGCTGGGAGATATTATCATGGCAGAACCTGGTGCTTTAGTCGGGTTTGCAGGACCACGGGTTATTGAGCAGACGATCAAGCAAAAACTTCCGGCAGGATTTCAAAGCAGTGAGTTTCAACTGGAACATGGGTTTGTGGATATGATTGTAGAAAGAAAAAATTTAAAACAGACTCTTTTTAATATTTTAGACTATCTTTATGACTGGTAAGGAGAAAAAAATTAAAAAGTTTTTTTTACTGATTGGATTTTTATTTTTAGCCGCCCCGCTTTTTGCGGATAAGTTTTTCCCTATCCCGGATCGGACGATTGGATTCTTTTTTACTCCCGGATTGACTGAATCAAAAAATTGGGATGCGGATAATCCGAGTGGAGAGTATTTTGATTCAGGATACTGGGAGATTGGGATTAATTATACTGAAAGATTTTTTATGGCGCATTCTTTTTTTATTGCAGTTGAAGGGGGCACAGCTTTTGGAGATGGATTTTATAGGCAAAAAGATAAACCTTCTGATTCTACTTGGCCTAAACAGGTTCAATCAAGAAATGACTATCAGACCTACAGTTTTTCACTTCTTGCTAAATTGAGCTGGGTTATTTTTAAGCCGTTTTCAGAAATGGATCGTGATTTTGAGAATTTCTCAGCCTCGTCGATTACCAGTTCGTATGATATCCTCTATATATATTTAGGAGGAGGAATTCTGATTTACAATAAAAATGGGAAAGTTCAGGAATATGCCAATGGCAATTTAACTCATTACCAAGACAATATGAATCCTTTTACAAATAATTATCTTATCTATCCAAGAGTCGGTTTTGGATTCAGCACGATTGGAGAGTATCTGACTTTCAACTGGCTGGATGTTTTTTACCGCTATAAAAAGCAGAAACAGCCCCAGACTGAATTTACGGAAGACACTTTTCATGAGTTTGGGTTTTCTTTTTCAGTGGGGGTGAATCTATAATGAAAAAAATCTTATTTCTTTTGATTCTCATGAGTTTTTTTTACAGCTGCAAGGGCACCCCGCCGACCAACGATTTAAATATTCCGATGGGACTTGAGTGCACTGATACAACGCCCTCTCTTCCTTTGAGGATTTATTTTTACGGTTATAATCCCGAACCGGATTTTTCAGGTTACAATATTTATATCAGCACAACCCATTCTTCATGGTCTTCGATGCAGAGTCTGGTTGATCAGCACATTTCAAACGGCGGCTTTTCATCGAGCATTAATAATAATATTATTTCCTCTGTTCAGGGCGGAAATACTTATCCCACAATCCCTTCATATAGCCTGAGCCAGGTTTCGGCCGGCGCACAGAAGGTTGAATTTCAAATCAATTATGACGGTGCTAGCAATGGACTTAATCTTGCGGTTTCTTACTATATCGGAATTACCGCAATTGATTTAAACAATGTTCTTGAATCAAAAATCAGCAATATTATTAAAGTGGACTCTTCTTCTTGTACCGGGGTAAATTAGATGAAAAAAAGATTTTTCTTATTATGTTTGATTGTTATTTTTTCTTCCTGCGGGCTTCCCAGCTCTGAAGAACTGGAAGATATGAATGTGCCTCTGGGTCTTTCTAAAAATCAGACAGGAGTGGTTTGTTCAGGCACAACCCCCACTGCGCTCTCTATTAGCTTCTACGGCTACAACCCGGAGTCTTTTTTTTCAGGCTATAATGTTTATATTATGACCGCTGGAACCGATCCGGCAAATGAAATTAAAATTCAAGTACAGAGCCACATTATCCAGGCTTCGGATGGGCAAAGCTCATTCAGCACGACTGTGGAAGACAATTATATTGTTAAAAACAGCTACTCCCAGCTTCCTTCTGTCAGTTTAACCTATCTGGAAAGTAATTACCCTGGATTTTATTCTCAGCCGACCAAAATCACTTACAATATTACCCAGCTTCCCAATTCCACCAGTTTGAATATCAGTACAGAATATAGTATTGGAGTGACCGCCATTTCCCTGAGTGGAAAGATAGAGACTTTACCCAGCAATGTGATTACAATTCAGTTTTCCTGTCAGTGATTTTATTGGGAAATAACTTGCTGTTCCTGAATCAGATTTTTCTGAATTCTTTTATAAATAATTTCAGCAAGATGGTCTTTAAAAGTATCTCTCATCTTTTCAAACGAAAAAGCGAGAATATCGCCTCCCTTTTTTACCAGTCTTAAATCCGCTAAAATATTTTTACCGTCAATGCTGATCTGGCAGTTGGGATAGATATGCGTTTCCATCATTAAAGAAATATCATTTTGCGGAAATTTTCCCGCCAGACCGCCCATGCTGATATCGGTCATAATTCCATTGGTATAGGTTTTATTCGGCAAAAGAAGTTTAATCAGATTTTCTTCTTTTGTTTCCAGTTTAATCCTGACAAATCTTCTTTCTTTATGTTGGGAAGCAAACTGTTGAAGAAATGAGAAAAATTTATCCGTAATTGTATCGGGATGAAGACTGCTTTGAAGAACAAAAGCAGCCCCGAGTTTTGTAAAAACTTTAATCAATTCAATATCTGAACTTTTTGTAATTAAGAGAAGTTTGGCAGATTTTTTATTTTCATCTTTTTTAATATCTACAATCATCTTGACCATTTGTTTCTGATCCAGATTTGTATCATCGATCAATGCGATATCGGAGTGAACCGGGATAGAGGCTGCAACTTCTTCCAGAGTGTTCAATTTGATTAAATTAATTCCCTGAGGTATCATCTTATGAGCCAGTGAAACCTGAAGAATATTCGAATTGGTGCAGACAATAATATTCATGAAAAGCCTCAAAACATTAGTTTATTATTTAAAATATACAACTGATTTTATGAAATCGAAAAAAAAATAAAAATAATTCCCTTCTTTAGGAGTTATGATAGTAAATTTTTATTGTGATTTTTATTAAAAATGTTACTATTGTATATTGAAATGATTTTAAATTGCAAAAATTTGACCGTTTTTTTATTCTCTTTGTCATTCCCGCAAAGGCGGGAATCTATTGAAAATAAAATAATTAAATTACAGATTCCGGTCATTTGCAAGCAAAAACCGGAATGACAATTTTGCATTTAATATTCAGTTCAGTATAATAATAAAAATAAATACTTTTATCAGGGAGTCTGAATTGAGTCTTTTAGAAATAAATTTAACTGCCGGAAAAAACCTTGAAGAAATTTTTACTTATTTTTTAACAGATTGGCTTGAGTTAGACCAGTTTTTGGCAGACGATCAAATAAAGGAAAATTCTGTTATTTTTAGATTTTATTTACCTTTAGAAGATGAAAATCATTTTCATCATAAGCTGGATCATTTTACTTTGGAACTCAAACAGCAAGAACTGGAAAAATTTGATTTTCTCATTGAAAAAAAAATTATTCAGGAAGAAAACTGGAATGAAAGTTGGAAAAAATATTTTACCCCCATTGAAATAGAAAATAAAATCAGGATCAGACCTCCTTGGGAAGATTCAAAAGCAGGATGGATCAATCTTATTTTGGATCCCAAAATGGGTTTTGGAACCGGTCAGCACCCCACCACTTATCTTTGTTTGAAAAATCTGATTCATGAACCTTTACAATCGAAAACTGTCGCAGATATAGGGGCGGGATCAGGAATCTTGGCGGCTGCCGCCTTAATGATGGGAGCACAGTGGGCAGATTGTTTTGAGAAAGATCATGCTTCTATAGAATCCTGCGAAGAAACTCTAGAAAATAACGGAGTTGGTTTAAAATCTAAGGTATTTCATGAAGATATTCTTGAAAATCCTGACTGCATGCAAAAAGAATACGATATTGCATTGATTAATATTATTGCGGAAGTGATTGTTGAGATTCTTAAACTGGAAAAAATCCAGAAAATTCCGGTTCTTTTTCTTTCCGGCATTATCCGGGAAAGAAAAGATTTTGTTATAAAGCATTTAGTGGAAGCAGGATATCAGCTTGTTTATGAAGAAAGTAAGGAAGACTGGATTTTTCTTAAAGCTGTGCGATAAAAAAATTATTTAGGAGATACATCATGGTTAAAAAATTATTTTTTACCCTTCTCATTGGATTGACTGCTTTTTCTTGTTCAAAAGAAGAAGCTCAAACAGTAACCAAAATGGAAGCAACCATCAGCTTTCTTCAGGGTTCTGCTGAAAAATCCTCTGATGAAAAAAACTGGGTAAAGCTTGAACTGAATGGAAAAGTTTCAGCAGATGAGTGGGTGCGTACAGGAAGCAATTCAGTGGCTAAAATCACAATGTGGAATGCGTCCTATTTTTTAGTCAAATCAGATACTCAAGTCAAAGTCATTGAATTGGCAGAAGGGCAGAAATTTGCTATGAAAGTTGCGAAAGGAACGGTGGACTGTTCTGTAGAAAAATTAAAAACATCGGGAAGTTATTATAAAGTAATGGGGCCTTCAATGGTGGCAGGGGTCAGGGGAACTGAATTTACTCTGGCAACTGATTCTGAAAAAGACATTGTTTCTGTCAATGAGGGAAGCGTATGGATAAAGCGAAATGTGGAAGCCGATGTGCCTGAAGAAGTGGTTGAATCTGGAAAATCAGCGATTGTTTATGCCGCTGATAATGAAAAACTGAAAAAAACGGCTAAAACAAAAGAGGATTGGAAAATTCAAGTAGAAGAAAAAAAAGAGATTGAGAAAAAACTTCCAAAAGAAGAAGTCAACGCGCTTAAAAAAACTGAAATCAAAGAAGAAAAAAAACAAGAAACAAAACCTGAAACTACAACAACCAAAACAGAGACAAAAGAAGAAGAAAAAAAAGAAGTGATTGAAAATGAGATGACGAAAAAACAGGATGAGTTTCAGGAAAAAGAAACTAAAAAAGTTGATGAATTTGTTGAACAGAAATCAAAAGAACAAGAAAAACTGGTGAAGGAAAAATCAAAAGAAATTGACGATATAATGGACTCAGACCTTAATACAGACGATCTTCTGAGTAAATCAAAAAATAAAAAGAAGAAAAAGACTCAATAAGAGAATCCTTTTTCAATAACAGGAAAAATGGCAAAAAAAATATTTGAAAATCATTTTGATGAATCGATTGTAGAAATGTCATCTGAAGAAAAAGAAGAATTAAAACGAAAACTTTCAGATACAAAAGACAATTTATCTCAAAAAGATTCAAACAGTGATACGGAGGATGAAGAGATTTCTGAATCTGTTTTGAAAGAGCAGATTCGGGAGCTTCGTACTCCCTCTTTTTTCAGGATGTTCTGGAATTTTATTCTTTCTTTAATTTATGGAATTAATTTTAAGAAAGATGCCAATATATCTATTTCCCGTATCCGAAGCATAAAAAAACATCTGAACAGCCTTGGAATATCTTTTTACAATTTTAAAAGCGAAGCCCTGACTTCTCAGTTTGCTCTTTTTGTACTGGATATTTATAAAGGCGCAAAAATTTGTGATGAATTTTTTATGAATCCTAAAGGGGGAAAAAGTTATGACCAGTATTTTCTTTTATTCTTCGAAAAAATTCTTCCAGATTCATCTTTAGCGGTTCTACGGGAAATTTTAGCAGAAAATGTTGAAAAAATATTTGATGATGAGAATATTCAAAATAAAAGAGAATATTTAAAAACCATGCAGAAAAAGTTTTCGGATACCTTGAAGGCAGAGCAAAAGCAGATTCAGTCTTTTTTAGGAACGATTGAACAGTTGATTAATGTTTATCACGGATTTGATTTTATCAATTTCTTTTCTGAGTTTGGTACAATGCTGGGCGATAAAGTGGAAATTCAGTATCCTGAAATAGAGGCGGAAAAGATGGTTCCTTTTTTAAAAAAACTGGGGGCAGTCGCTAAAATGGTGACGGATCAGGAAATAGCGCCCCAGATTATCAATATTATTCAATCAGTCAATGAATCCATGAAAAATAAAAATCCCGGAGATAAAAACCTTTTAGTTTTTCCTGTGGAAGCGGTCAATAATTCCCTTAAAATGCTTCGTAAATTAATCAAATTTGAAATATTAGACTCTTTGATTCAATATATTACAATGGATGAATCCCAGATTACGGGATATACGCGCTCTAAAAAATATATTTTGAACCGCTATATTAACCATATTGTAAATGACAGTACAAAGGCTTTTAATCATATGGAAGATGAAAAAGCAAAAGAATATCTTTTAAAAAATATTAATGATTATTTTGGAATTGCAAATGAAAGAGAGCTTGTTTTCCCTGGAATTTATACTCATGATACGAAAAGATTTTTAAAAACATCATCTGATCTTGATCTTTTAAATCATTTAAGACCTTTATCAATTTTATTGACTTTTCTGGAAAAATACTACAATGGAATTATCCGGGAAGTGATTAATACAATTGTTGTGAAAGGCAATTTTGTAAAAAAACTTCAAGGTGAAGAATTTTCTACCAGTTATTACAGACTGGATGAAATGATAGACGGACTCCAGAATTTTTTTAAAGAAGAACTGATTCCCAACGATCTGAAAAAAAATGTTGTTATTGAACTTCTTCAAAACAAACACGATTTTACTCCGGTAGAAATCAAAATGCTGAAAGAAAAATTTGCTTATTATGATAATTTTATTATCAGTTCTATTGAAAAGATTATTGAAGAACTTTATAAACTTTATAATTTTCTTGAAATTGTGATTCAGGATATAAAAAGAAACTATCCGGAAATGCTTGCCAATATCCGGCAGCTGCCTCATCTTGGCAATTACAGTTTTATCAGTGCTCTGGATAAAACCTATATGCTTCTTGAAAAATTTTTCAATATTATGAGAAATTTTATTCTTATTAAATCTGAAATTTCCGCCAATATGAAAAAAAGAGAATCAATGGGGCTCTGATTGGAAATAATAACTGCGAAAAACGGTTTAAAAGTGCCTGTTGTCAAAGGGACTCCTCTTCACAGCCGGATTGATCCCTCTAAAGAAAGTCTGCATTTCCTTTCTGATCAGGATAAAAATAAAATTCTTATTGTTGTTGGGCTTGGATTTGCGTACCATCTTTTGGAAGCCCAGAAATCAGGGCAAAAAATAATTGTGATTGAACCTGATACCAGCTTGATTTCTTTCTTCCAAAAAGAGGGGCTGGAAAATCTAAAAAAAATAACAGTTCTTTCAGGCTCTTTTCATGAAATCTCAAGATATCTTGAAACCGATATTCCTTGGCAGGATATGAAAGAAGTTGTGATTAAGGCTCATCAGCCAAGTCTTCGGATCCGTCCTGAGCTCTATCAGCCCTATCTTGATTTTTTAAAAAACTGGCAGGAAAAAAAACTTTTAAACCTTATTACTGACGCTGCTTTTGGAGTTTTATGGATAAAAAATCTTCTTAAAAATCTTCTCCGCCCTCTTTCTTTTCCAGTTTTTTCAAATAAAAACCAGTCCCCAGCGCTTATTATTGGAAGCGGTTCCAGCCTTACGGAAACTCTTCCTTTTATCCAAGACAATCAAAATCAATTTATTCTCATTGCTATTCCTCAGGTTTTAAAAATACTCAAACAATACCAGATTCAGCCTGATCTTGTGGTTATGGTGGATTCAGGCTATGCCAACCGGTTTTATCTTGAGGAAATGAATGTCCCTCTGCTCACTTATTTAAACAGCTCGGCTCTCTCTATCAAGTATTGGAAAGGTCCGGTTTATTTCATGAATTCCCTTCTTCCTTTTGACCAGCTTCTGATTCCTGAGTTTCCTCCTATCCCCGTCTCAGGAAGCGCTGCCAATACTGTAAT
Organism: Spirochaetes bacterium GWB1_36_13; assembly: GCA_001829155.1. Lineage (GTDB taxonomy): Bacteria > Spirochaetota > GWB1-36-13 > GWB1-36-13 > GWB1-36-13 > GWB1-36-13. Next base: position 13,954 of record MIAO01000064.1, read on the forward strand.
TGAAATTGCCTCGCTTTTATCCAGTCAAATCATTTTAACTGGTTTTGATTTTTCCTTTGTTCATAATCTTTATCATTATCAAGGGAACCCTCTTGAAAATGAACTCATTTACCTGTCTGATAAAAAATATCCTCTCGATCAAAAACAATTCCAATGGGTCTATCCTGATTCTCCTTCCTCCCTTTTTTCCCATTCAGGAAAAAAAATAAAAACCAATATCAGCATGATGACTTATTATAAAGATTTCTGTCAAAAAATCGAATCTAAAAAACATAGCCACACTTTTTCTGTTTTAACTCCCGAAACCGCTTTTTTTCCTGGAGCTGAACTTTATTCATCCGATCAAATTCCAAAAAAAGAAAAATCTTTAGATAAAACGCGATGGATTCAAGTCAGCCGTCTGAAAAAAAGAATAGAGGAATTAAAAGCTATTTATGAATCCAGAGATTTGAAAAATGAGATTCTTCAAATTCATCTTACCCGATATTTAATGAAAAAACTTGATTATCAAGATGAAATAAAAATAACTCATAAAAAAATTATTCGGATTTTGAAAAAACTCTCTTAAAATCAAGAAAAAGCTAATTTTTACCTATTTATTCAACGATAAAAAAATACAATTTACCAGAGTTTTGGGGGATTTTTGAGATGAAATTAAAATTAGTTTTAATCCTGTTTGCAGTGATTTTTTCTGCCTGTCAATCTCATCTTGTTAAAACAGAGAGAAAAATCAGCAGAAACGAGCGGATTATGGGAAGCGGAACAGCACAGGTGAATGACCTTGCCGGTTTTTTAGTGAAATACAACCCTGAAGTGGATCCGAAGACAGCTTTTCAGATTGCCTCGCTTTATATCGAAGAAGCGGATAAAGAAGGGGTGGATCATGATATTGCTTTTGTTCAGATGTGTCTGGAAACAGGTTTTTTAAAATACGGGAATCAGGTTAAAAAAGAACAGCATAATTTTGCCGGTCTCGGCGCTCTTGACAGCGGTGAAGAAGGAGCTTCCTTTCCCAATCCGCAAATCGGGATCAGGGCTCATATCCAGCATTTGAAAGCTTATGCCACGCAGGAAAAAATAAAGCAGGATATTGTGGACCCCAGAATGAAATTCGTAACCAAAGGCAGCGCTCCCAGAGTCATTGATCTAACCGGAAAATGGGCAAGCGATCCTTCCTATGGCGATAAGATTCTTCAAATTCTTGAAAAACTTTACCGTGGCAAATAATACCCTGCTTCTCCGATTATTTTTTTGTAAATAAACGAATTTGGTATTATATTTATTTTAATTGAGAATAAGCGAGGTGTTTTTTTCCATGGCTGATGAAACGGTCTATAAAAGAAGTCCCAATGCAAAAGTATTAAGCGATTCAGTGCCGACAAAATCGGTAAAGCTGAGCTTTAAAGATAAAAGTGTGGACATCACTAAAAAAATCTATATTGGAAGAAATCCTGATAATGACATTACTCTTGAAAACGATCCTCTGGTTTCAAGAAAACACGCTCTTGTTGAGATTATCGGAGAAATTTGTTATATCAGAGATTTAAACAGCACCAACAATACCTATGTCAACGGAAACCCTCTTCAAAAAGGCGAAACAAAAGAACTTCAAGGCGGAGATGTCATTAAAATCGGTAAGACAGAATTTACCATTTTTAAATAAAAACCTATGTTTTTATCATTGATCCTTTTATTCAATTTTTCTTCGATTTCATTTTCCCCAATTCAAAAAGCTGAGCAATTTCAAGAATGGATAGTCCGCAAAGCTGTGGGACAGATGCTGATTTTCGGATTTGAGGGAAAAAAAGAAAAAGACCCAGGGGTTCAAAATGCAGCCAGACATCTCAGGAAAGCGGAGATTGGGGGTATTTTATTATTTGGAAATAATGTTTCAAGTAAAAAACAGCTTGCTCTTCTGATCCAATTCCTCAAGAAAGACAGTGTGTATCCTTTTTTTATCAGTGTTGATCAGGAAGGGGGGCTGATTCAAAGACTGTCTTCGAAAAACGGCTTCAAAGACTTTCCTCCTGCTGAAAAAGTAGCACAAACCATGAATATTTTCAAAGCTTTTGCCCTTTATTCGGAAATGGCAGAAATTCTTTCAGATACAGGCATCAATTACAACCTGGCTCCCAGTCTTGATTTGAAGATCAATCCTAAAAATCCTATTATTGCAAAGTTTAAAAGAAGTTTTTCCCAAAATCCCGTTAAAACTCTTTTTTATGCAGCTGCTTTTATAAAAGCCCACCGTGAAAACAATGTCCTGACTTCCATAAAGCATTTTCCAGGGCATGGTTCATCCAAAGAAGACACTCATTTAAATCTGACCGATATTTCCGGTCAGTGGCAGCTTAAAGAACTCATTCCCTTCCAGGCGCTTATTTCATCGGATTTGGCGGATTCTATTATGGTTTCCCATCTGATGCACCGAAAAATAGATCCTTTTCACCCTGTTTCACTTTCTAAAATATTTATCGGCGAAATCATTCGAAAATATTTGAAATATGACGGCGTGGTGATAACCGATGATCTGGAAATGGGTGCTATCAGGAAACATTTTTCTCTGGAAGAAGTGGTGGTGAAAGGAATTTCTGCCGGAAGCAATATTCTTCTTTTTTACAGTCTTGAAAAAGGAAAAAAAGACCAGTCGGAAGAGATTAAAAATCTGGTACTAAAAAATCTGAAAAACGGCAGCCTGACCCTTCCGATGATTTATGACTCCTTTCAAAAAATTTTAAAACTGAAAGAAAAAATTGAAAAATGGAAGAAAAAATGAAAACTCTTTTTATCATCGGGATGTTGTGTTTTCAGAACATTGATATAGAGTATAGTATTTCTCCTTCCAAGAATTTAATTAGTTGTCCCTGAAAAAGTCAAAAAATCCTTTGCATTAAAGAATAAATCATAAAAAAGAAGCGGAAATTTTGCAAGATTTTCTATTTCTTTTGACA
>MIAO01000065.1 GCA_001829155.1 Spirochaetes bacterium GWB1_36_13
CGATTAAAACGAGAAATGGATTAATCAGGCTGTCGATTATTATTGAAATTAACTCGGACAGCGATAGGTTAGAAAAACTTGCAAATAAAATAATCCAAAAAATACTGCCACAGAAAAAAATCCCTCCCTTCATTCTATTATAAGTTCACCTTATCTTCATCTTGACATCCTCTTTTTTTTTTGCTAAATTTTAAATCAAAAATTAGTGAAGAATGAATCAAAAGAGCCTTGAATCTGTTTTTTTTTCTTTCGGCAGTCATGAAAAAAAACTTTTTTTCTTTTTTTGGGAAAATAGTTTTTTTTTAAATCTTTTTCTTCTATCGAGTCATTTATTTAATATATTTTATAACCGTTTTTTAAACTTTGCGCTTATAGCTCAGCTGGATAGAGCACTGGGTTGCGGTCTCAGCGGTCGGGGGTTCGAATCCCTCTAAGCGCGCTTTATTCTATCGAATTTTGACCCCTAAAAGGAGTTTCTATGCCAAAAAGAACCGATATTCATAAAATCCTAATCATAGGAGCAGGACCGATTATTATCGGACAAGCCTGTGAATTTGACTATTCCGGCTCTCAGGCTTGTAAAGCATTGAGAGAAGAAGGTTATGAAGTCGTCTTGATTAATTCAAATCCCGCCACAATCATGACTGATCCAGACCTTGCAGACCGCACTTACATAGAACCCATGACCCCGGAAATTGTAGAAAAAATTATCGCAAAAGAAAGACCCGACGCGATTCTCCCTACCCTCGGAGGACAAACCGGCTTAAATTTGGCTGTTAAACTGGCTAAATTGGGTATTCTGAAAAAATACAGCGTAGAAATGATCGGAGCCAATCTGGAATCGATTGAAAAAGCAGAAAGCCGCGAACTCTTTAAAGCAGCGATGAATAAAATCAATGCGCCGGTTCCAAAAAGCTTTCACATTTATTCTCTTGAAGAAGCGATGAAAATTATTTCTGAAATAGGCTACCCTGCGATTTTACGAGCCTCTTTTACCCTGGGCGGAAGCGGGGGAAGTATTGCTTACAATGAAGAACAGTACATCGATCTGGTCAAAAAAGGCATCGACGAAAGCCCGGTCAATGAAATCCTTGTGGAAGAATCCATCCTCGGCTGGAAAGAATATGAACTGGAAGTGATGAGAGATAAAAAAGACAATGTTGTGATTGTCTGCTCGATTGAAAACTTCGACCCTATGGGAGTGCATACGGGAGACAGTATTACGGTTGCGCCTATCCAGACATTGACTGATAGGGAATATCAGGTTATGAGAGACATGGCGGTAAAAATCATCCGGGAAATCGGCGTAGAAACCGGGGGTTCCAATATCCAGTTTGCCATCCACCCGAAAGACGGAAGAATGATTGTGATTGAAATGAACCCAAGAGTTTCAAGATCTTCGGCTCTGGCTTCAAAAGCAACCGGATTCCCGATTGCGAAAATTGCCGCCAAACTGGCTGTAGGCTATACGCTGGACGAAATCCCAAACGATATTACCCGTGAAACCCCGGCATCTTTTGAACCCACGCTGGATTACTGTGTTTTAAAATTTCCCCGCTGGAATTTTGAAAAATTCCCTCAGGCAAACCCTGTTTTAGGGGTTCAGATGAAATCAGTCGGAGAGGCGATGAGCATTGGACGGACTTTTAAGGAAACACTCAACAAAGCTCTCCGATCTTTAGAAATCGGCGTCATGGGATTTGAATCAAAGGGAAAAGAGTTTTCCAATGAAGAACTGGAGAAAAATATCCGCATGCCGAATCCTGAAAGAATTTTTTACCTGAAAGAAGCTTTTGAAAGAAACTATACAGTTGAAAAACTCTATGAAATCTCGGCTATCGATCCCTGGTTTTTAAACCAGCTCAAAGAAATCCATGATTTTGAGCAAAAATTAAAAAAAGACATTCAAAAATATGATTATCAATTAATGGTTCAGGCAAAGCAGTACGGTTTTTCTGATTTTTATATTGCGAAACTCACTGGAACAACTGAAAATGAAGTCAGAAATATCCGAAACACTTTAGGGATTCTCCCCACTTATAAACTCGTGGATACCTGCGCCGCAGAATTTGAAGCTAAAACCCCTTACTACTACTCTACCTATGAAAGTGAGGACGAGTCCAACCCTTCTGACAGAAAAAAAGTCATTATTCTGGGCGGCGGACCCAACCGGATCGGTCAGGGAATTGAATTCGACTATATGTGCGTCCATGCTTCCATGGCGCTTCGGGATATGGGATATGAATCCATTATGGTCAATTCCAACCCTGAAACAGTTTCAACTGATTATGATACTTCGGATAAACTCTATTTCGAGCCGATCACTTTTGAAGATGTGATGAATATTTATGAAAGGGAAAACCCTCTGGGTGTCATCGTCCAGCTCGGCGGACAGACTCCCCTCAATCTGGTAAAAAAACTGGAAGCGGCTGGAGTCCCGATATTAGGAACATCTCCCACTGCAATTGATATCGCCGAAGACAGAAAACTTTTTAAAACCCTTTTAGAAAAGCTGAACCTGAAACAGCCGGAAAACGATACCGCTGTATCATGGGAAGAAGCTTTTCAGATTGCCAATAAAATCGGATATCCGGTTGTTGTGCGCCCTTCTTATGTATTGGGCGGACGATCGATGGAAATTGTTTTTTCCGATCAGGAACTCGAATTTTATATGAAAAAAGCCTTGATCGCCTCTCCTGAAAAACCTATTCTGATTGACCGCTTTTTGGAAGACGCCATAGAAGTGGATGTGGACTGCGTTTCAGACGGAAATGACACGGTCATTGCCGGAATCATGCAGCATATTGAAGAAGCTGGGGTTCACTCCGGAGACAGCTGCTGCTTTCTCCCTCATTTAAATCTTCAAAAAAAGATTATCGATGAAATCAAAGAAGCGACTTATAAACTTGCCGCAGAACTGAAAATTATCGGGCTGATGAATATTCAGTACGCTGTGAAACAGGATACTCTTTACATTCTTGAGGTCAATCCGAGAGGTTCCAGAACCACTCCTTTTGTCTGCAAAGCCACAGGGGTCGCATGGGTAAAAACTGCTACAGCCTTGATGGTGGGAAAAACGATCAAAGAATTAAATGTAGAGGAAGTTATTCCCAAATACTATTCTGTGAAAGAAGTTGTTTTACCTTTCAACAAATTCCCTGAAGTGGACACTATTTTAGGTCCTGAAATGAAATCCACCGGAGAAGTCATGGGAATTGACCATGATCCTGGTCTTGCCTTTGCCAAGGCTCAAATCGCCTCAGGAAGCGCACTCCCGACTTCAGGCAATCTTTTAATTACTTTAAACGACTATACCAAACCGAAAACACTGGATTCTATTAAAAAAATGGAAAAAATGGGATTTAAGATTTTTGCCACATCCGGTACTTATGATTTTCTGACCAAAAACAAGATACAAGCTGAAAAAGTCTTGAAAATCCATGAAGGCAGCCCGAATATTGCTGATTTGATTAAAAGCAACCAGGTTCAACTTATTTTCAATACTCCCCTTGGGCAAGATGCCAGAAAAGACGATAAAATTATCCGCCAATCGGCCGTTCGTTACAGAATCCCGATTGTAACAACTGTTTCTGCTATTCAGGCAAGCGCGGAAGGAATTGCGTCTCTTTTGAAAAATAAAATTGAAGTCAAATCCATTCAGGAATGCTATCAGGAAAATCAGAGAGGAGAAAAATAATGAAGGTAGGTATTTTTGTTTTTCCCGGTTCAAACTGTGATAAAGACTGTTTTCACGCAGTCGATAAAATTATGAATGAAAAAGCTTTTTACATCTGGCATGAAGATACCAAGATTCCATCCGATACCGATATGGTGATTTTACCTGGGGGATTCAGCTACGGAGACTATCTCAGATGCGGTGCAATCGCAAAATTTACCCATATTATGGATGATTTAAAAAATTTTTCAGAAAAAGGAAAACCTGTTTTAGGGATCTGCAACGGATTTCAAATTCTGACTGAATCAGGACTTCTGCCTGGGGCTCTCATCCGAAACAAGAATCTGAAGTTTATCTGTAAAGATGTTTTTCTGAAAACAGAAAATCACGAAACCCTCTTTACCAAAAAACTCAAAAAGGGAGAAGTCATTCAAATCCCGATTGCCCATGGAGAAGGAAATTATTTTATTGAAGAATCAGGATTAAAAGAACTTGAAAAAAATAATCAGATTGTTTTTAAATATTCAGATGAAAACGGAAAGACGGATGAAACAGCTAACCCCAATGGTTCTGTTTCAAATATCGCCGGCATTATCAATAAAAAAGGCAATGTACTGGGAATGATGCCTCACCCTGAAAGAGCCGTTGAAAACCTCCTGGGGGGAAAAGACGGAATCAAACTCTTTGAATCAATTATCAGTTATATGAAAAAGCAATAAGGAGCAATAAATGCAGGTAAGTCTTAACAAAATGGTAAACATTGACTATACTTTGACAGACAATCAAGGTGAGATCATTGATAGTTCAAAAGAACACGGGCCTCTTTCCTATATTCAGGGAATCGGTTCTATTATTCCAGGTCTTGAAGAAGCTTTGGAAGGGAAAAAGAAAGGGGATCAATTTAAAATTACAGTCCCAGCCGAAAAAGGATATGGAATCAGACATGAAGAAATGCTTTATGAAGTGCCAATCGAAGAGTTTGGAGAAATTGAAGACCTTGAAGAAGGAATGGAAATCCAAGTTCAGTCTTCTCATGGGCCTCAAATCATGACGGTAAAAAAAATCACTGAGAAAACCGTTACTTTAGACGGGAACCATCCTCTGGCTGGAATGGAATTGAATTTTGACATAGAAGTTCAAGATGTCCGTGAAGCGACTGAAGAAGAAATTAAAGCCTATACCGAAGATGACCACGGTTGCGGTTGTGGAGAGGATCATGATGAAGATGATGAAGACGACGAGCATGGATGCGGCGGCGGATGCTGCGGATGTTCGTAAGAGTTTTTAGGTAAAAACAATGAAAGATCAGACTTTGATTTTAAATGAGAAAAGAAAACTCTCATCTACTGTATTTTTAGAAAACAGGGGTATTTTACTCATCTTATCAAAAAATGCTTTGGGAAAATCCTTCATCATTGATCAAAATGAAGTTTCTGCCGGAAGAGATTCTGAAAAAAATTTCATTTCAATTGATGACTCTGCTATGAGCAATACTCATTTTGTCATCCGCAGTGAAGATGGATCCAGTTTTTCGATTGAAGATTTGAATTCAACCAATTCAACTTTTCTGAATAATAAAAAACTGTCTAAAAAAACTGATTTGGTTTATGGAGACAGGATTTTAGCAGGAAATACTATTTTTAGATTTTTTATTGAAGAAAAAATTTAACTATTTTAACTATACGCAACGGATATCCATCCGTTGCGCTTTTTTTATTTTACTATTCAGTTTTAAACTTCTTAAAATCGCCTTCAAGTCTTTGCGCTACTTCTTTTAACTGCTCTGATATCTTACTGTTATGTTCAGCTGCGATAGATGCTTCCTGCAAAGCAATTTTTTCTTCATCCATACCGCTTGAAATTTCTTCACTCAATATATTCAGATTCTTAAACTTAGTTTCAACTTGATTGCCGTATTCTTTCTGCCGTAAAAGTTCATTGAGAATCGTAGCGCTGAATTCATTCAGTTTGCTGACTGAAACCAAAATAGACTGATTCGCCGTTTTCTGCTCTCCCATGGCCAAAGAAATCCGATTGTTAATCTGTTTCACTTTTTCAATCTCTTTTTTTACGCTTGAAAAACTTTCCTGAGTTTTTGTGGAATACTGGGAGTTTTTTGTCATTTTATCTGTAATCTGACGGACGACTGATTGGATTTCCTTAGCGCTTTTAGAGCTTTTATCGGCGAGTTTTCTGATTTCTTCGGCTACAACCGCAAACCCTTTCCCGTATTCTCCCGCATGAGCCGCTTCAATCGCCGCATTCATAGCCAGTAAATTGGTCTGCTCTGAAATATCCATAATCAATTGGACCATTTCCTGTATCTCTTCCGAACCTTTTGACATTTCATCAATTGACTGGGAAAGGTTGACAATCGATTTCTCACCTTCATTGGAAAGACTTTCAAGGTATTCTGAGGAATGATCGCCTTTTACTGCCATATCAGCCGTACTGACAATATTTGCCGCCATTTCTTCAATAGCCGATGAAGATAAATCAATATGCTGTTTGATGTTTTCTGTCATAGTCGTTACTTTTTCTATATTTTGTATAATCTTATGAATCTCTTTTGAAGAGTCTATCACCATGTTTTTCTGTTTAAAAATATTTTCAGTCACAGAATGAATGGTTGTTGTAATTTCCTGCACACTGGCAGCGCTCTCGTGGCTGTTGGAAGCAAGTTCAGACGAGGATGAAGTGATCTGAACTGTTTCGCTCTTGATTCCCGTAACCAGATTTTTCAATTTCTGAATAAAAAGATTAAAATAAAAAATCAATTCTCCCAGTTCATCTTTGTTTTTACTTTCTAAATTTTTTGATAAATCAGCATCGCCCGAAGAAAGTTTTTTTAAATTAGCCACCACTTTTTTCAACGGTTTGACTAGAAAACGATTATTAAAAGAATACACCAAAAGAAAACTTAAGATTCCAAAGAAAACGCCGCCTATAATGATATAAAAGCGAACCTGCCTGAGAGTTTCCCCAAAAAACTCGTCTTCATAGAGTCCTGAACAAAGAACCCAGTTCCAGGGTTTAAAATATTTCATTAAAACAATTTTATTTCTTGCGCTCGGATCAGTCAGATTTTTCCAGGCATAGTCATAACGGACAATTTCTCCTTCCGTTATCGAATCAATTTTTTGAGTCATAGTGCTGATATTTCTTCCTACCAGCTCATCAAGATAATTTTTTGCGTTCCAGACATTCACTCCCGCGATGGAAGGATGAAAAACTTCAAAAGCTTGTCCTTCGTTCTGATTTTTCGGATTTCCTGAAATACCCCAGACATAGCCGGAATCCCTGATTTTAACCACTGCCTTTGAAAAATCGTGAATCATTCGTACTTTGTAAGGGCTGGCAATGATTTTCTGCTGGTCTTGAAATGTGAGTTTATTATAAAAATCCTGAAATATTTTTAGAGTTTCAGCTTCCTGAAAAATAAAAATTTTCTTTTCAGCGTGAAAGACCCCAATTTTTTTATCGTTCAGTTTAATTTCAGAGTTTGAAAAAACCCCTCCTTCGCTTATCCCAAAAAAAGAAAGAAATTCATTCAACCCCTTTTCATCTTTTATCTCTGCCCAAATCTCTTTCACCGGACCTGACAAATAGAATCGAACCGAAGCCAGCGCTTCCTCTTTTGATATTTCTCCTCTTTCCACTCTGCGGTAAAGGGCTTCCACTAAAGCATAACCGCCTTCCAGAGTATCCTGAATCTGAGACAGCCCCGTCTGCTCCATAGAATAGCGGACAGCTTTATATGAAACAATTCCAATAATCGAAAGAGAAAGAATTAAGACTAAAAGAACAGTCATACCCATCCTTATTTTAAAGGATTGAAAAAAATTCATTTTAAATTGAGCGGTTTCCATCTTGAATCCTTTTGATGTTTTTTTTATATAGAATTTTTAATTTTATTAAAAATAATCAAATTCATATTCTTGTCATAAAACTTTCTTTTTATTATCGTTTTTCAATTTTATCCTCTTTAAAGTTTTTAAAGAAATAAAAAGATTCTTGACATTTTTTCAAATCAGAGTATATAAATTTAAAGTATTAAAAGTATTATAGAAAAAATAAAAAGAAGGCGGCATCTATGCAGGAAATCAGTCTTACATTGATTAAAAACAGTAAAAGTGATTTAAACCGTTTGAACCATACCTTGGAAAATATGGAAGGGCTTTATGAGTTTAACATCAGTAAAGAAGAAAACCACCTGACAGCAAAAATTGATCAAAAACTCAACGCCCAGCATCTGATTAATGAAATAAATATTCATACAGGCTATAAAGCGTTTTAAGGATTTGTTTTGTCAAAAAAAAGACTCGATATACTTTTAACCGAACAGCAACTGACTGATTCCAGAAACAAAGCTCAGACTCTGATTATGCAGGGAAAAGTTTTTGTCAACGGAGAAAAAATCACCAAACCCGGTCTTCAGTTCAAAGAAGACTGTGAAATACATGTCAAAGAAGAAATTCCTTTCGTCAGCCGGGGAGCGTATAAACTTGAGAAAGCTCTGGATACTTTTTCAATCAATCCTCAGGGGAAAACTGCGGTTGATATTGGATCTTCCACAGGCGGATTCACCGATCTTCTTCTAAAAAGAGGCGCCTCAAAAGTTTATGCTGTCGATGTAGGGACTAATCAGCTCGCTTATTCGTTAAGAATCGACCCACGGGTGGTTGTGATGGAAAACACCAATGCCCGTTTTTTAAAAAAAACAGATTTTACCCCTCCTCCTGTTTTAGCTGTAACCGATGTATCGTTTATTTCTTTATCTTTGATTCTGCCAGTGATTAAAGAACTCAACTGTCTTGAAACCATTGCTTTGATTAAACCTCAGTTTGAAATCGGGAGAGAAATAAAAAATTTTGACGGGGTGGTCCGAAAACAGGAAGACAGAGAAAAAGCGATTGAAAAAGTAAAAGCCTATGCTTTAGAACTCGATTTTAAAATTCAGGGGATTGCTGAAAGCCCCATTCAAGGTCCGAAAGGAAATGTTGAATATTTGATTTATTTGAAATTAGAAGATAACGGCTGAGTTGAATCAGCCGTTTCATTTTATTTTATATATCCAGCATCTCTACATTCAACGCATTTTCCTGAATAAAAATCTGTCTGGCTCCGGCATCTTTGCCCATAAGAATGGTTACCATCTCTTCCGCAGCAAAAAAATCATCCATCGTTACTTTGATAATTTTTCTTTTCTCAGGATCCATGGTTGTTTCCCAAAGCTGATCGGGGTTCATCTCCCCAAGTCCTTTATATCTTTGTATATCCATGTTTTTTGGATTTCCCAACTCTTCAATAACTTTATTTCTTTCTTCATCGCTGTAAACATAGCGCACTGTTTTTCCAGTCTGGAGCCGATACAATGGCGGCATAGCGATATAAAGATGCCCTTTTTTAATCAGATCATTCATATAGCGGTAAAAAAAGGTCAGTAAAAGCGTGATAATGTGGGAACCGTCCACATCGGCATCTGACATGATAATGATTTTGTGGTATCGGAGTTTTGAAATATCGAAAAACTTCCCGATTCCTGTCCCTGTTGCCTGAATAATCGGCAAGACCGTTTCACTTGAAAGAATTCTTTCTTCCTTCAGTTCTTTCCCCGTAGTTTTATTGTCAGAAATCAATTTCTCTACATTCTGCACCTTTCCACGAAGAGGTAAAATAGCTTGAATATGACGGTTTCGCCCTTGTTTAGCGCTGCCGCCCGCCGAATCTCCCTCGACAATAAACAATTCACATTTGGCAGGGTCTTTTTCAGAAGCATCCGCAAGTTTTCCCGGAAGCCCTCCCCCCATATCCAAAGCGGTTTTCCGTTTAATGGCTTCTCTGGCTCTCTTTGCCGCTTCCCTTTCCTTATAAGACATGATGCTTCGGTTTAAAACTTCTTTGGCTTCTGCGGGATTGACTTCAAAATAACGGGTCAAGCCGTCATAAGTGACGCTTCTGACAAACTGCTCGATATTTAAATCCGCTTCTTCTGTTCCGGTCAGCTGATCTTTTGTCTGCCCTTTAAAATGAGGTTTTGAAACTTTTAAGTTAAGAACTCCTGTCAGACCTTCACGGACATCTTCCCCGGTAAACCCGTCTTTCGCTTCTTTTTCCATTTTCATGTTTTTTAAAAGCTCATTCATAACCTTGGTCAAAGCTTTTTTAAATCCGGTCAGGTGAAGTCCTCCTTCATCCGTCCTGATATTATTGGCATAAGTCAGGAAAAATTCTCTGGAATCGTCTGTGTATTGAAGAGTCAGATCCATTTCAATCAATTCATCTTTTTGATAAATCACAATCGGTTCTTTCGGCATGGTGAGTTTCTGAACATTTAAATCTTTTAAAAATGAAACCACCCCGCCTTCAAAACCAAATTGTTTTTTCTTCGGCACTTTCGGTCTTTGATCTTCAAAATTAATGACAAGTCCTTTATTGAGAAAGGCAAGTTCCCGAAATCTCTGGGCAAGAATATCATAACTGAAAGTGATATCTTCAAAAATAGTCTTATCAGGCTGAAAAACAATTGAAGTTCCTTGTTTATCCGTATCCCCAATCATTTTCATGGGACCGGTTGGAATTCCTTTTTTATAAATCTGCTGATAAACTTTTCCCTGACGGTGGGAATAAGCCTCGCAATAAGTAGAAAGAGCATTGACCACAGACACCCCTACCCCGTGAAGACCTCCTGAAACTTTATAGGCATTGCTGCCAAACTTTCCTCCGGCATGAAGCACGGTCATAATCAGTTCAAGCGCAGGAACGCCTTTTTTTTCATGAATATCAACCGGCATTCCCCGCCCGTTATCATGGACTTCAACAATGTCATCCGGTTTTAAAATAATATCCACCTGATTGCAGTATCCTGCTAAAGATTCATCCACACTATTATCCACTACTTCAAATACAAGTTTGTGAAGCCCTGAACTATCCGTTGAACCGATGTACATCCCGGGTCTTTTTCGAACCGCTTCCAGACCCTCTAAGACTTCAATATCTTTTGATGTATAATTTTGTTGTTTTTCTGTTTCTTTCATAAAATTTTCTATCCTCCTATTCTGACAATAATATCATTCACAAGCTTTTTTCCCAATATCTGGTTTATTTTTTGAATCAGAGCTCTTTTATGAACAAATACTTCATAATTTAAAACACTATCCGGCGCATGAACCGTTAAAAGTCCCTTATTGATCCCGACCGCTTTACTTTCCTTCAAAGCGGAAAATTGATTTTTTACCAGATCATTGTAAATTTCAACCGCATCGAGTTCCAATATTTTTTCATAAAAGCCTTTTTTATTTAATAAATCAAACAGCGTGCTTCTTATGATTTCCATAACATTAAATTTAATAAATATCAATGATTTTCTGAAATCTAAAGACATGAAAAAACAAAATTAAGAATAAAAAAAAGAGGAGAGAGACCCCCTCCTCTTTGCTCAGATTGTTTTAATATTTGATATTATAGATATTGCCGCTTTCCGCAACCGCTACAATTTCTTTTTCATTTCCGCCGACCGTGCTGATCACTTCTTCCAGTTCGAATCTCTTCTCACTTTTCAGAGTATCCACTACAACCGATTTCCCGTCTGCATAGATAATAGCGCCTTCACGGCTGAAAATATTTCCGCTTGGGATATCTTTTACTTTCTGACCGTTTTTCAGGTCAAAAATAACCGATTTATTGCTGTAAATAACCGCAAAATAGTCTTCTCCTATCGGAAGGATATTTCCAGGCATTGCTTTAATCGTCTGAAGCGTTTTTCCCTTAAAATCTTTTATCTCTATTTCACTGTTTTGGAAAGGAATAATAATTCTGTCTTGAGTGATTCCGATCCGTTTGAAAATCTTCTGGTTAATTCGGTAAGACTGAAAGAGACTGTTGTTTTTCAAAAGATAAAGCTTATGAGTAGAAGCTGCTACCATGTAATCATCATGAATACTGATAGGAGAGCTTAAAGAATCCTTAATCGCATACCGCAGGATCTCATTTCCCTGTTTATCAATCCCTACCACTGTTCCGACAGTATTTCCAATATAGACTCCGCCCTTGCCTTCTGAAAGCCCGTTTTCCAGCATAATGTTTCCAACTTCCGCTTCCCCTAAAATATTGCCTTTGCTGTCATAAGCAACCAGATTGCCTTTTGGAGAAACGATATAAAAATAATTTCCGCTGATCAAAGGAGTTACTTTCGGATCGTAAGAAATTTCAGCAATTGTCTTTGTCATATCGTCTAAAGAAGTGACTCTGATCTTGTTTTTCTCGATCGTCAGAAAAGATTTGTCTGTCATGTAAATTTCTGATACTCTTGAAGTAAATCCGCTTCCCATGAGAGAGTAAGCTTTCGGTTTTTCTTCTGTGAGAGTTTTAATCGCTTCGTCTTCTTTTTTCGGAGTCAGATCCATCTTCAAGCCTTCGCTGTTTAATATTACTTTCTGCTGAAGAATAATCTGTCCGTTATTTTTTACTTCTACCAGCACTTCAGTATTTTCAGGGAAAAGATTGGAATAATAGTCATCTGCTTTCTTTTCGCCGTTAATAAAGATTTCGTTTCCAAAACTGCTGACAGTTAAAGGAGTGAGAATAAGTTCTTTTCCAGGAGTCTGAGACGGAGTCACAATATTGTCCTGAGTAAACTGAATATCCATTTTTACAAGGTCTTTCACATCTTTATCGATCTGAATCGTATCAGGATTATCCATTCCCTCTATATTTACCACTGTTTTCATCGTTTCTTCTGTTTTAGAAGCATCTGAAGTCATTTCCGTCTGCTGATCCAGTTCCTTGACATCTTCCAGATTGATTTCCGCTTTCTGCCCCGGCATAACATCCACTTCTTTCAGTTTTTGAGAAACTTCTTCTTTCTGAACAATAGGTTTGACCGCCACTTTTCCTTCTTTGACCGCCACTTTCGTCCTACCATTTTTATACTCTACAGTAAACACGGTTCCACGGACACCCGCCACCATTGCCGGAGTTCTGACGGAAAATTTCGAATCCCCTTCCTGTTTTCTCGGATTGACCACTGTCTTACCATAGCTGATTCCGACTTCAGTATTTTCTTCTTTATTGGAAGGATTAATCACTGATTTTATACTAACCTCTGACTGATCCTTGATAGTAATGACAGAATTGGTTTCTGACTGGAGAACCACCCTGCTTTTCTCACCCACTCTGATTGTGTCATTCAGATTTAAAATATATCCAACTTTTACTGGCGCCCATACCTCGGACTTTTCAGTCTTGACTGCAGCTTTTCCCAAAACAAAAGTAACCGCGATTTTCTGGGTTCTCGGCTCTTTCGAAATCTCAACCGTTTCAGATGTTGTCGTATCTTCTTTTTTCTTACATGAAACGATGATCAAAGTAAACGCTAAAAATAAAAGTAGCCCTTTCTTCAAAGACATAAGTTCCTCCTTTCTGAAGAATGTTTTATTTTTTGTCCTTACAAAAATTATTAAAGCATTATTATATAATATAATTATTTTGAAAAAAATATCAATTTTTTTCAAAATAATTTTTTAATTTTTTCCTTATTTATTTAAAACAGAACAGTATATAAAATCAACTCATGACAAGCGGTTGTTTCTTATTAAACCCAACCCCTTGTCATTGAAAAGATTCTCTATTTTTTAAACTTTGTTCTCACCATCGCATATTCTTTGAGGGGAAGTCCATAGAGATTAATAAATCCCTCCGCATCCTTCTGGGAATAATCAGCTCCCTTCTCAAAAGTCGCAAGCTGAGGATTGTAAAGAGAATTGTCTGATTTTCTGCCCACTACTGCGGCATGCCCCTTATAAAGCTTGATTCTCACAACCCCGTTTACCATCTCCTGAGTAGAATCGATAAACTGATCCAAAGCGATTCTTAAAGGGTGGAACCACTGACCGTTATAAATCATTTCAGCGTATTTTAAAGCGACGGACTGTTTGTAATGATAGGTTTCCTTTTCAAGCGTAATGGTTTCCAGAGCCTGATGAGCGTTCATCAGGATTGTGACCCCGGGAGTTTCATACACTCCTCTTGATTTGATCCCGACCAGACGGTTTTCCACAATATCCACCCGTCCGATTCCGTGTTTTTTCCCCAGTTCATTGGCTTTTTTGATCAAAAGATAAGGGGAGAGTTTTTCCCCGTTTAAAGAAACGGCTTCTCCTTTTTCAAACACAATTTCAACATACTCAGGCTGATTGGGGGCTTTATCAATAGAATTGGTCAGTAAAAACATGTTTTCTTCCGGCTCCCGGTAAGGGTCTTCCAGGATTCCGCCCTCATACGAGATATGCATCAGGTTCCGGTCCATGGAATAAGGTTTTTCCTTACTGACAGGGACATGAATCCCTTTTTCTTTCGCATAGTCAATCAGCGATTCTCTGGAGTCAAACTCCCAGTCTCTCCAAGGCGCAATAATTTGCAAATGGGGTGCCAGAGCTTTAAAAGTCAGCTCGAAACGAACCTGATCGTTGCCTTTTCCTGTCGCACCGTGAGCTACAGCATCCGCGTTTTCTTTGATTGCAATTTCAGCCTGCTTTTTTGCAATAATCGGGCGGGCAATAGAAGTGCCTAAAAGATAGCGGTCTTCATAAATGGCTCCCGCCTTGATTGCTTTATAGATATAGTCTTTTGCAAACTCGTCTTTTAAATCTTCGATATAGAGTTTTTTGGCACCGGTTTTCAAAGCCTTTTCTTCAAGTCCGTCCAGCTCTTCTTCCTGCCCGACATCGGCACAGTAAGCGATGACTTCTGCGTTAAACTTATCCTGAAGCCATTTTAAAATAATAGAAGTATCCAGTCCCCCTGAATACGCTAATACAACCTTCATTGAATTCTCCTTCAAAATTAAAAAATTGACCCCTAAAAATTATCAACAACCGCTTTTAAAATCAAAAACTTTTTCAAGGAAAATTCCTATAAATATCTTTTCTATGATTAAATCGAACCAACACAACTGTTGTAGGATTTTCTAATTTTATCCCAATTCTATAATCACCCAATTTTATTCTATAATAAACTGAATACCCTGTCATTTTTTTTATATTTTTTATTTCCCCAAAATGACTGCTGTTTTTTATTCCTTCAATCATTGAAATAATCTGATTTTTCAATGATTTATCTTTAATTTTTTTCAAATCATTGTAAAAGGTTTTATCGTATTTCAGATTCACTTTATTTCCCTAAGAGTTCCATAATTTTGTTTTCATTCACATATTTTCCCGTATCGCCTTCTTCCATCATTTTTCCAAAAGCGATTTCTTCAAGAATTTCTAAAATATCTTCTCTGTTTTTCAATAATTGAAATACTTTTTCTTTTACAAGCTCATCCAGATCAGATTTATCAATTGTAATCACTGCCATTTTTCCTCCTATTATTCTTTTATTTTTCTAAAATTCACACGCCTAAATGAAATTTAGCAAAAGCAGCCAGTGAAAAAAAATCTGTTTTAAAAAGTTTGGTTCAAACAAGATTTGACTCTTCCCTTACGGCAGGGTTTATCTTATATTTTATCAAAATCAAAAAAAGGAACAAAGAAATGCTTGCTCAAAAAAAAGACTATTTTTTCAAAAACCCTTTTTATCCTGAAAAAGGCGGAATCATTCAAAAACCGGTTATCGCTTATGAAGAATACGGAAACCCGAAAGGAGAAACGGTTTTAATCACTCACGGAGGGCTTCAGAATCAGCATGCGGCTGGAAAATACTCTGAAAAAGAAGTGCTAGCGGGCACCTGGGATGACCTGATCGGAGACAGAAAAGCAATCGACACACTGAAATACAGGGTCATTGCGGTGAATTCTCCAGGGAGTATGTTCGGTTCATCCGGCCCCCTTTCAATAAACCCCGATACAGGTAAAAATTACGGCCCTGACTTCCCTACGCTGACCATGGCTGATATGGCAAGATTTTTCAAACAGTTTCTGGATGAAACAGGGGTTCAAAAACTCTCACTCATGGCAGGCCCTTCCATGGGATCGCTTCAAACCCTTCTTTTTGCGGCTCTCTACCCCGGTTTTGCGGAAAAAATCATGGCTGTTGCCACCTCAGGCAGAATGACACCGGGAGGAATCGCGTTTCACCGTTTTATGAAAGAAATTATTCAAAACGACCCCGAGTTTAATAACGGCTGGTATCAGACAGACAAACCCCTTTATTCTCTCAAAGTCATTCATGAAATTGCAAGAATTTATTACACTCATGAGACAGGAATTAAAAAATACTTCTGGGACACTGTACCCGAAGGGCAGAATGCCCAGTTTGAAAGAATGGACAAAATCAGAAACTACCTTGTTTCCGGGATCGACGAATACCTTACGGGAAGAGACCCCAATAGTTATATCCGCCTCACAGACGCAATCGACTCTTATTCCCTTGGTTATCATGCGGAAAGCTATGAAAAAGGAGTCGAAAGGATTCAATGCCCTGTTTTACTGGTCAATATCAGTTCAGACTCCGAATTTCCCCCTTACTGGGCATATGAGGTTGCAGACATACTCAATAAAAAAAATCCCGGGCAGGCTGTTGTCAGGATCATTGAGTCCGACTGGGGGCATATCGGCTGTATCAAAGAAACGAAAAAGATCGCAGAACACCTCAAAAACTGGATGTGAAAAGCTACCTTACCGGCATAAACGCAAACGGGATCTCGAAGGGGTGGTAATCCCTGTCTCTTGCAGGTTCGAAGCGGATGACAGGCACATTCTGAAGAGTCCCGTTCAGGTAAAATTCCGGCTTAATCTCATACCACTTTACATCAGCATAAACCAGATCAAAATAAGATAATTCAAAACGGCTCTCTTTGTCTATCTCGAAAACTTCAGGAACCTGATCCCATTGAACGGAATAATTCTTGAAAATTGTCTCATGCCCCTCTTCATCCGTCTTATAAAGCGTAATCAGGGCGGGCTTATGAGAAACCCCGTCGCTTGAAACAATCACCAGATTTTTCGAAGGCAGACCTGCCTCTAACCCAGCTTTAACGAAAAAAATAAAAAAAACATAAAAATTTCACAATTTTTCGTATTTAATTTAAACTATATGGTTCAAT
>MIAO01000066.1:0-17337 GCA_001829155.1 Spirochaetes bacterium GWB1_36_13
GGTTGTGAGTGGGGAGCTCTCCTCCGATCCAGTAATAAGACATTCCCATCGGATCCTGATTCTGGATCAGCTTCTCCTGATACACGCGAAATCCCAGGCGGGTAAAACGGACGCCTTTATAAGGGGCTTTTTCAGGAAAATTGATATTAAAAAGACGGTAAGGTTTTAAAAAAGATTCCATCTGGGAAATGATTTTCGGGGCAGTCTCGGCCGCTTCTGAAAAATCGTTTTGCCGGTTGTAGCTGTTTAATGAAAAAGCAATTCCCGGCACTCCTTTCATCACGCCTTCGCGCGCCACAGCCACCGTGCCTGAATAAAAGACATCGATCCCCATATTCGGACCGTTATTAATTCCGCCCACCACAAGGTCGATTTTTTCTTTCACCAGCCCCAAAAACCCCACTTTAATGCAGTCGGCTGGGCTTGCGTCGGTAACAAAGGTATTTTCCTCCACTTCATGGATGCGGATCGGCTGGGTCAGGGTGATTTTATGGCTGACCGCGCTTCGTTCCCTGTCCGGCGCCACCATATAGACTTTTGCGATTTTTGAAAGGCTTTTTTTTAATAACTGTATCCCCGGACTGGAATAACCGTCGTCATTTGAAAGAAGAATTACCATAATGACCTGCTTTTTTATTGATTCAAATTCGTTTTCAATATCAAATTTAGCTCTCTTTCATCTTAAAAAAAAGAAGGCAGTCAATTTTGATTTATTTTAAAAATACAACATGATTGAAGTATGTGAAATATTTAGGCTGTCGATTATTAAAAACTATTTCTATCAATCATCTTCTTATCATTGATATTTGTAAGATGCTCAGAAAAATCAATTGTCTTTACTGATTCAATCTTTCATAGCTTTGTTTTGGTTATTATCTTAGCCGTACGGTCACTGAGCACAGCCGAAGTGACACCTCGACTCCGCTCGGTGTCCGAGTTCATTTCAATAATAATTGACAGCCTGATTGAGAGCAGTTGTGTTAAAAATTTAGAAATAAATTGTGTTATTTTTAGAACTCCCCATAAAATATGCATTTATAGGTCATGAAAACGGTCGGGCAATGATTTCGCTTGAAAAAAATGGAAACAAGATTATTCTTACTGTTTCGGATAATGGTGTGGGGATTGATGAGAGGATAGGAGCAAATCAATCACCGGGGTTTGGATTGGTAATCATAAAAATGCTGGCAGAACAATTAAACGGGACTTTTACTATGTCAAAAGACAACGGAACAAAAAGTATCGTGCAGTTTGAAATAGAATCGGAATAGATATCAAATTACTTTTTTAGAAAAACAGTTTTCAGTTTCTGGGTGAAAATGAGAAAAACGCTTTCCAGAAAAAGGAGCATGGCAGAAGTTTCAATCATTTCTTCTATGGTTTGTTCCCATTGCTGGTAAGAAACAGACTGATTTTCAACATTAAAAGAATCTATTATAACTGATAAAGCAGCCATGCCCACTCCGCAGAGAAACAAAACAAGAGCTGCTTTTCTTTCTTTAAAAAGCTTTAAGAATAAGGGAAGAAAAGAAAGACCTGTAATGGCGGCAAAAATTAAAACGACATCTCCCGGCGAGGTCCAGGGAAGAGAAATATCTTTTGGAGCTAAAAATCTGTCCCGAATCCTTTCGTGAATGGCAAATCGTTCGTCAAAGGCGAGAAGAAAAAAACTGAAGGCAAGAATAGACCAAAGAATAGTTTTTGTTTTATCGTTTTCAAGATAAGAAAAAAAAGCATTGACAGCGGCGGTTAAAAAAATGGTAAATAAAAGAGTGCTCTCCAGCCAGGTGAGGGGAGTCAGTTCAAATACAATCCATTTCCACCATTCGGGATACTGTGCTACAATAATAAAAAAAATAAAGAGAATAGAAAATGCGATAGGCAGGATGATACCGATTTTTTCAATGCGTTTGATTTTTTTTTCTATCAAATTGATCTCCTACTAGGTGAATTGGGGTTGCTGATGCCAGGGCAATGATATTTTTCACCCACTGGGCAGTCCCTCTTTGAATCGCTTCTGTGGAATACCACGCTGTATGCCCTGTCTGGAAAACTCTTCCGGGCTCAAGCTCCTTGTTTTGGTTGAAAAGGGGGATCGTATCATCGACAGCATATCCGGCGATTTTTTTTTCCAGTAATGCGCAAAGCAAGGCTTCATGATCCACAAGGGATGCTCTGGAAGGATTGACCAGAAATGAAGTTTTTTTCATTTGTTCAAGTTCGTTTTTCCCAATGATCGGACGGCTGTCTCTTTCTTTGGAAGCACAGAGAACTAAAATATCGGATTTTTTTAAGATTTCATGAAAATTCATAAAAGAAGCTTTTTTAGAATATTTTTTTTGGATATCGTAATAAAAAATTTTGGGTTTAAAAGGAGAAAGAAAATCCGCAAGTTTTTGACCGATTTTTCCAAATCCGATAATGCCCACTTTTTTCCCTGATAGTTCGGTGCCTCTTAAAGAAACTGAGTTTGAAATTTTTCCGGAAGATTTTAAAGAAGCCAGATGAAGTCTTCGGGTAAGAGTCAAGGTCATTCCAAGGGTATGTTCCGCGACTGTTTGAGTGCAATAGTCGGGAAGATAGCTCAGTAAAATATTGTTTTCAGAGAGAGCTTGGGTGTCAATCCATTCATATCCGGTAGAGTAAACGGCTAAAGCTTTGAGATAGGGAAGTTTTTCAATCAGATTTTTGTTGAAATCCTGAATCGAACGGCGGGTAATAGCAAGAATTTCCGCGTCTTTTGCTTTTTGAATTATTTCTTTTTCTGAAAGGAGATGAAAAGACGAGATAAAAGAAACAGACGAAACTTTGCAAAGTTTTTGAATTTGAGACAGCGTAAAGGTTTTTTCGCCCAATGCGGAAATAATCACTGTTTTTGGAAGCTTTTCCATAAAAGATCCTTAGTTTTTTATCGGCAGGGTAAATGAGAAAACAGACCCTTTTCCGACTTTGCTTGAAACACTCAAAGATCCGTTATGGCTTTCAATGATTTTTTTGGAAATGGCAAGCCCCAAGCCTGTGCTTTTTTCTCCTTTTGTAGCCCGGACACTTGAATTTCTGAAAGGGATAAAGATTTTTTCCAATTCCGGCTCCGGAATTCCTTGCCCCTCATCAATAATCCTTGTGATGATATTTGTTTTATCGGATTCCACTTCAACGGTAATGGATGAATCAGGGTAGGAAAATTTTAAAGCGTTGCTCAAAAGATTATTGAGAACTTGTTCTATTTTGCTCATGTCAAAACTGATAATAGGGATAGAGTTTTTTTCAATAAAATGAATTTGAATATTTTTTGATTTTGCGAGAGAACGGTTTAAAGAAAGATTGGATTTTAAAACTTGAAGATAGTCGTTTTCTGAAAGATAAATATCAAGATTTCCGGATTCGATTTTTACAATATCTAATAATTCATCTAATAGTTTTAAAATAAATTGGGTAGAATTAAATATCATAGAAAAGTATTCTTTTTGTTCATAAGACAAATGATCTTTAAGTTCTTCTTTTAAAATCTGGGAAAAGGTTTGAATAGCGGCGGCTGGATTTCTTAAATCATGGGCAGCGATTCCTAAAAAACTGTTTTTTTCAAAATTAAGCTTAGTCAACTGCCGGTTTTTGATTTCAAGCTCGATTTTTTTTCTTTCAAGTTCTGTAAAGTCATCAACAATAATAAGAACCATTTCTTTCCCATTGAAATCAATAAATTTTGAAGAATAGAATAAGTATTTTTTTACTTTTTTTCCGTCGATGATAAAATACCGTGAGAGTTTTTGCTTATAGGTAGGTATTTTTTTTGTAAAGGCTTTTAGGAGGGAAGCTCTGAGCGAACATTTATTGCAGTATGCTGTCAGTCCGCAGTCTGTGTTTTCTCTCAGGGGAAAGATGCAGTTTAATCCGTTTCCGCAGAGAGTTCCCAAAATCTTTTCGGATGATTTATGAAAAAGGCTCTGAAAAGCTTGGTTGATTTGAACAATACGGATGTTTTTATCCACAATGAAAACAGCGGAAGTAATGTTGTCCAATAAAATATTTAAAAATTCATTTGATTCTTTTAAGCTTGACCAGTTTAAATCCATTGTTTTTTCTTTTTTTTATTTCTTGTTTTAAATTTAACGATATCGTTTTCTTTTTACATAAGAAAAAATTTTTTTTACCTTTAATTTTTCATTATTATAATTAATGTAGAATTTTTAACTAAAAAATAAAAAACAGGAGGTAAAAAGTGAAAAAAATTCTTTTAGCGGTTTGTCTGATTTTTATTGGATCTGTTTCTTTTGCCGGTATAGGGGTGAAAGGCGGGTATGTTGTTTTTGATAAGGATTACAGCGGTTTTGCTTTAGGGGCAGACTATCAGATGGGATTAGGACCTATTGTTTTAGCGCCTGAAATTCTTTACTGGTCAGCGAATTACAAAGACAATAATAGTGTTATGGAATTGTCCGTTCAGGATTTAGTGTTTAATTTAAATGGAAAATTGTCTTTGGGGATTTTTTACGGGGGAGCAGGGTTTGGAATCAATATGTTCAAAATAAAAACCAAAATCACATTTCTTGGAACTCCGATAGAATCAACTGCATCAACAAATAAACTCCGTTTTAATGTTTTTGGAGGGTTCCAGATTCCTCTTCCCATGGTTACTCCTTTCGTGGAGCTGAGAGTGGTTACTTTGGGTGAAACTCAGTTTATGGCTCTGGGCGGAGTTAATCTCGGTTTTTAAATCATTTTTTATCAAAGTCTCCCGGTTTTTCCGGGAGCAATTCATTTGTAAATCAAAATCACTGTAATCTTTAAATTGAATTGAAACCAACACTTTAGAAAGAAAAAAAAATCATCAGAAAAAAAATTAAATTTAATTCAGGACAGATAAGTGATATCATTTTGACTTAAACTAATTAATATATTAGTTTTTATGAGATATTTTTTAAAATTGAGTAAGATGAAAGGGGACAATAATGAAAAAAATATTTGCTTTACTGGCACTTCTCTCTACAACAGCCTGTAAAATGCCTGGTCAACAAGGTACAAATGGGGAAAAAGCAGGAGGAATAGAACAATTTGCTTCTCTTATACCGTTTATTTTGATTTTTGTCGTATTTTATTTTCTCTTGATCAGACCTCAGCAAAAGAGACAAAAAGAGCTTCAAAGACAAATCAGTCAGGTAAAAGAAGGCGATGTAATTGTAACGGCTGGAGGAGTCAAAGGCAAAGTTCTGAAGGTAAAAGATGATTCAGTGATTATTCAGTCAGAAGAAACAACTTCAGAAGTTTTAAAACCTTATGTGGCGCAGATTTTAGCAAAAAAATGATTTTAAAAACAGTTTTATTCATTCTGTTTTCTATTCTGTTGTTTAGACCGGCTTTAGAGCCGGTTTATGCAGAAGAGGGAGTGATTGTTCTGGATAAAGAAAAATCCCTGCAGGAAGAAAATCAGAAAATGAAAACTGAAATAAATGAAAAAGCAAAAGAATTAAAAACAGATAAAAAACAAGAAAATCAGTATGATGTTAAAACAAACAAAAAAAAGACCACAGTTCTTTATATAGTTTTTTTACTAGCATTAATCTATCTGATTTTAACTTATAGAAGTAAAAGAAAGCAATCGTAGGGGGAAAAATGCGGTACGGATTTATTAAAACCATCATTATTTTAATAACACTGGGGCTAGGTTTTTATATGCTTTATCCTACTTATAAATGGTATTATAACACCAGTCAAGAGGATAAAGACATCGCTTCAATGCCTAAAGAAGATTTAACAAAATTGGTGAACGGTATCGAAGAAAATATTCAATTTGTCAGAAAAAGTTTGAATAATAAACAATGGTATAAAATTTATCAGGATTTGAAAGACCCTGGAACTTTATTTTTCAATATCAGTCCTGATGCTGAAAAATACACACTGGATCTTGAAAAATATGGTAAAAAGATACAGGATATTGTTAAAAAAGTAAATCCTTCTTTCACTGATTTTGGAAATTTGGAATTAAATTATTCGGAAGCAAAGAAGGGAATTGAAAAATTAAATCACCACTATGCAATGAAAGAATTGAAAAAAACAATTATTAAATTGGGTCTGGATTTGGCAGGCGGGGTGCATTTTGTTTTAGGGATCAATGAAGAGCAGCTTCGAAAAGATATTGAAAAACTCTATCAGGAATCGTTTGATATTGAAAAAATTAAAAAACAGATTAAATCTGAGCATCCTGAATACGATGACGCTAAACTTGAAGCAGAGGCAAAAGTAAAGCAGGCTGAAGTCCAAAAAACGATAGATGCCCGTTTTGAACTGGAAAAACAAGAGGGAATTGTCCGTGCCAGAGAAAAAATAACCAACCGGGTTGACCAGTTTGGAGTTTCTGAGCCTGTTGTTGTCCAAGGACCTCAAAATACTGTCGTTATCGAACTTCCGGGTGAAAAAGATAAAGAAAGCGCTAAAGAAGTGATTACAAAAGTCGGACGGCTTTCCTTTCATTTAGTCAATGAAGATTTTTTCAGAACTGTTCCTCTGGATAAAAAAGATAAATTTCAGCATATTGCAGATAAAGAATATGTTCTTGAGCTTCAAAGAACAAAAGGTCAGGCTGGATCTCTTCCGGCTGGAACAATGATTCTTCCGGTTGTGGAATCAAGAACAGAAAAAGGAATGACCTATTCAAAAACAGTAGGATATCTTCCCGTATTTGAAAAATCTGAACTGGATGGAGAAAAAATTATTGATGCGAAAGTGGAGTTTGACCAGCTTGGAAAAATGCATATCAGTTTCGAGTTAAACAGTGAAGGAAGCGATATCTTTTCAACGGTTACCGGAAACAATGTCGGGAAAAGGCTTTCAATTGTTCTGGATGGTAAAATTCAGAGCGCTCCCAATATTCAGGGAAAAATTCCGGGCGGAAAAGCTCAGATTACTGGAAGTTTTGCTTTAGATGAAGCGAAAACCATTGCTTCTGTCTTGAAATCAGGATCTCTTCCTATTCCTTTGAAGATTGAGGAAGAAAGAGTCATTGGACCTTCACTTGGTTATGACCAGATTAATAAAGGAAAGATGTCCACTCTCATCGCTTTTATCGTGGTTTCGATTTTTATGCTGATCTATTATAAAGTCAGCGGTTTAAATGCCAATTTTGCTCAGATTTTAAACCTGTTTTTTATTTTTGCGATTCTGGCGCAGTTTGGGTATGCCCTCACCCTACCTGGAATTGCGGGTATTGTCTTGACGATAGGGATGAGTGTTGATGCCAATATTTTGATTAATGAACGGATTAAAGAAGAGCTTCGGGCTGGAAGAAGTCTTCAGTCAGCCTTGATGCATGGTTATCAAAGGGCTTTTACAGCTATTTTTGACTCAAATATCACAACTATTATGATTGGTATTGTTTTGGCGGCTATTGGAACTGGACCCATTAAAGGTTTTGGTGTAACTTTAATTACCGGTTTAATAACCAATATGTTTACGGCAGTCTTTGTAACACACTTTGTCTATGATATTTTTGTTCATAAAGTGAATGTTAAAAAACTGTCTATCTAACGGGGGAATCAAATGGAAATCAAAAGAGAAATAGATTTTATTAAAAAATCAAAAATAACAATTGTTATTTCTTTAAGCTTTATTATTCTTGGAATTATCTCCTTTTTTGTCAAAGGAGGATTTAATCTGGGAATTGATTTTGCAGGAGGAACCAATTTAAGAGTTAAAATAGATTCTTCCGTTCAAGCGGATTCAGAGAAAATCAGGGGAGTTTTAGGAGAAGGTTTCACTATTACACGGCTGGGAACAGCTGAAGAGCAGGAATTCTTTATTTCTTTTCAGAAAGAGCAGAATAGTGAAGAAATTGTGAAAAATTTAAAAAAGAATTTTGGAGAAGAAAAAATGACGGTTCTTTCAGAAGATACTGTCGGACCAAAAATCGGAAAAGAATTTCAGAGAATGGGATTTTGGGCAGCCGTCCTTTCTCTTTTACTTCTTCTTTTATACATTGCTTTCCGATTCGAGTTTAAATTTGGAATTGCCGCGATTGTAGCGCTTTTTCATGATGTTTTGATTACGCTGGGTTTTGTTTCCCTTCTGGGATTTACCTTCGATATTCCGGTATTAGCGGCTGTTCTGACTCTTTTGGGGTATTCCATCAATGATACCATTATCATCTTTGACCGGATACGGGAAGAGAGTTCAAACCTGCATCTGGATAAAAGAGAGTATGTCATGGTTATTAATCAGGCGATTAATAAAACCTTAAGCAGAACTCTTTTAACCAGCTTTACAACGATTTCCGCTATTATCGTTCTGATATTTTTTGGTGGGGTAGATTTAAGAGCGATGGCGCTGGTGCTTTTGATTGGTTTTATTACAGGAACCTATTCTTCTGTGTTTGTTGCTTCCCCTTTATTGATTCTCTGGGAGAAACTGCTCGGGAAGAAAAAAGAGTTAAAAAAAGTATAACAAATGAATATACTGATATTAGCCGGCGGAAGTGGCACAAGGCTCTGGCCCTTATCAAGAGATAAGTATCCAAAACAGCTTCTCACCCTTCTCGGCGAAAAAACAATGATTCAGGAAACAGCCTCCAGAGTGGAGGGGTTTCCGGTTTTTGTGATCACTGGAGAAGACACTGCTTCAATCATCCATGATCAACTGTCAAAAGAAAATAAAAATTTTACAAAAAAAAATATTTTTGTTGAACCTTCTGCAAGAAATACAGCTCCGGCAATTGCCTATGCAGCGTCATTTTTTCAGGATGACGAGATTATCGCAGTTTTACCTTCCGATCATTCTATAGCAAAAGAAGAGATTTTTGTATCTCTTTTAAAAAAAGCGGAAGATCTGGCAAAAAAAGGGTTTATTGTTACTTTCGGAATTGTTCCGGAAAGACCTGAAACAGGATATGGGTATATTAAAACGAAAAAAGAAGAAAAAGACAGCGGTTTTTTGGTAGATTCTTTTAAAGAAAAACCGGATGTGGCGACTGCTTCAAGATATATTCAGGAAGGAAATTATTATTGGAACGCGGGGATGTTTGTCTTTCAAGCTGGAGTGATGCGGGAAGAACTTAAAAAATATTCTCCTGAAATTTATGCAGTAGCAGAAAAAATAGGCAATGCTCCAGCTTTAAAACAAGAATATGATCAATTCCCTTCGATTTCGATCGATTACGCTGTGATGGAAAAAACAGATAAACTGGTTTTAATTCCGGCTGACATAGGATGGAACGATATCGGAGGTTTTGAAGCGCTCTGGGAGAATTTAAAAAAAGATAAAGAAGGAAATGCTTTAAAAGGAAATATTGATTTTTATCCGATTGAAAGCAAGAACAACCTTTTTTATACAACAGGAGAGAAAAAAATTGTCGCAGCCATAGGTATTCAGGATCTGATCGTAGTGGACACGGAAGATGCGCTCTTAATTTCTGATAAAAAAGAATCTCAAAAAGTAAAAGATATTACACTCAGACTCAAAAAAGAAAACCGGGAAGAAGCTTTTCTTCATAAAAAAGTTTACCGCCCCTGGGGTTATTATAAAGTGATTCAAGAAGAACCGGATTTTAAACTCAAGGAAGTTTTTGTTTATCCTTTATCCCGTCTAAGCCTTCAATCTCATAACCGAAGGAGTGAAAGCTGGACAGTGGTGGAAGGCGAAGGAATTGTTGTTTTGGGAGAAAAAGAGATTTCTGTTCAAAAAGAATCGATGGTTTTTATACCGATGAAAGAAAAGCACCGACTCATCAATCTTTCAAAAAACATTCCTTTAAAAATCATAGAAGTCCAGATGGGAAATTATCTGGGAGAAGATGATATTGTCCGTTATGAAGATGATTATGGAAGGCATCAATGAAATCGCTGATTATTATCCCGACTTATAATGAGAGAGATAATATCAAGCCTTTTATCGAAGAAATAAATAAATTCGTTCAAACCGATATACTGGTGATTGACGACAATTCACCCGATCAGACAGCCTTACTGGTCAAAGAGCTTCAAAAAACCAATTCTTTTCTTTTTCTTTCTGGAAAGACCGGGTAAAATGGGGCTTGCTTCAGCTTACCTTACCGGATTTCAATATGCGATTGACAAAAATTACGATGTAGTTTTTGAAATGGATGCGGATTTTTCGCATAATCCAAAGTATCTGCCCGGTTTTCTGGAAAAAATAAAACATTCTGATCTGGTACTCGGTTCCCGGTATATCAAAGGCGGAGGAATCTCAAACTGGAGCCGGTTTCGGATGTTTATCAGCCGGATGGGCAATCTCTATGCGAGAATTATTTTAACTTGTCCTATCAAAGACCTGACCGGCGGATTCAAGTGTTTTAAAGTGGATACTTTGAAAAAAATCAATCTGGCATCATTTTCTTCCGGCGGGTATTCTTTTCAGGTGGAAATGAATTATCTTTTTTATAAAGCAGGCTTCAAAGTGGTAGAAACCCCAATTGTTTTTGAAGAAAGAAGGGAGGGTCAGTCCAAAATGTCTAAGAAAATATTTCTGGAAGGCATGCTCAAGGTGTGGAAAATGAGGTTTATGAGAATTAAACATTATTTAAAATCATGAAGTTTTTATCAAAAATAAAATTGATCTTCGGGCAAAAATATCTTGCAACTCCATGGATAGTTTTTGGTTTTCTTTTTCTTTTGACCCTGAGTTTTAAATTAATCTATTTATTTGATTTTGCAATTCGTTCTCCAGATGAATTTTTTTATATTCAAGGGGCGAAAAGTCTTTTAGATGGGAAGGTTTTATATAAAGATTTCGGAGAAATCAAGCCTCCCGGAATTTTTTTCTTATACTTTTTTTTTCAAAGATTTTTGGATATGAAAACATCATGATTATTGTAAAGGGAATCAATACCGTTTTCCAAACAGGCTCGGCATTTTTAATTTATTTGATCGGGAAAAAGCTTTTCAGTATAAAAACCAGTTTTATTTTGAGTGTAGTTTTTATCTTGGCAGTCACGGTAAATGTTAAATTTTGGCCTGGTCATATTATGCTTCTTTCTCTTTGTCCTTTTTTTATTTTTATTTATTATTTATTTGATTTCACTAAAAACAACTTAAAAATATCGCTATTTCTTTCTTCGTTTTTTTTATCGCTTTCCTTCTTATTAAGCACGAATTTTATTTTTTTTACTTTAATCTATCCGATCATGCTTTATTATATTTATCGAAATAGTTTAAAAACCCTCTATTTTTCTCTCATTTCATTATTTGGATTTTTAATACCCCTTGCTTTTTTTTTATTTTATCTCGCAATAAACAATGCTTTTAATGACTGGTATTGGTGGTCAGTAGAATGGGCTTCGATATACAGCAGTCATTATTCATTGTTAAGAAAAATATGGAGTTTTTTAGATAGTTTTAGGATTGTATGGCAGTGGACTCCCCTCTTAATTTTTTCATTTACAGGGTTCTTTTTATTGATGAAGGAAAAAACTTGGAGCCTAAATAAATTACTTATTATAGTTGTTTTTTTTATTTCTTTGATTTCAAGATTGATGTTTAAAGGGGCAGAAAGATACTCGCTTTACCTTCTTCCTGTTTTTATCCTTTTATTAGGAGTCTTTTTAGAAAAAAAAATTGTTCAATTGAAAAAAAACATTTCATCATTTTGATTGTTTTTACTGTTTTAACACTAGCTCATTCTTATTATAAAGCTATAAAAAGCTCATTTCAAGAAAGTATAGATGTAAGGAGACCTATTTATGAGTGGATCAAGGAAAATAGCAATAATAAAGATTTGATATTTGTTTGGCATGAAGGCTTTGAATTGTATTATATGACTCAAAGAAAGATGGCTACGAGTTTTTTTTCTACTTCCCAGCATCTTACAAAAAACGAAATTTGGGAAAAAAACCATTGTGAAAAAATTGAAATTCCTTGGGAAAAGTTTTTATATGAATTAGCTAAAGATAAGCCAAAAATTATCGTTGATTTGACACCGCCTTTTTATATGTTTCAAAAGACAAAATGTAAAAAATTGGAATTTTATCAATTAAAGTTTAATCATTTTATAAACAAAAACTATTTAAAAGAAAAATCTATTGAAACAATTGATTTTCAAGATAAATATAAAATAAGAGTGGATTTATGGAAACGAAAAAATTAGACAGATGGACTTCTTATCTTTTAAGAAATGATCTGAAAGTTTTCGCTTTTATTCTTTTCTCTACCTTTTTTTTAAAACTTGTTTATTTGTTGGGATCGCCTATCTGGAGAGTTGCTATATTCAGGGGGCAATGACACTCAATCAGGGGGGCGTACTTTATAAGGATTTTGGGGAAATCAAGCCTCCCGGAATCTTTTTTCTCTATTATGGCATTTTAAAATTGTTTGGGAAAGAATCGATTTATATAGGACTCAAATTTTTAGCTCTTTTTACTCAGGTTTTTTCGGCTTTCTTTTTCTTCAAATCAGGGGAGATTCTTTTTGACCGGAAAAAAGGTTTTTATTTATCGATGTTTTTCCTTATCACACTCTCTTTAAGCTACCGTTTTTGGCCGCCGAATGTGATGCTCCTTTATTTTTTCCCGATTTCTCTTTCACTTTATTTTCTTTCTCTCAGCTTGAAAAAAGACAGTTTATGGCGCTATTTTTTATCAGGCTTGATGATGGGGCTGTCTTTTCTGATAAGCACGAATCTTTTTGTTTTTTATCTCATGATTCCGCTGGTTTCATGGAAATTGAAAAAAAACTTCAAAGATTTCTTTTCAGCTTCCTTTTTTGGCGGGATTGGTTTTTTGATCCCTCTTTTTGGAACTTGCGTTTATTTCTGGCTAAACGATGCCTTGACAGACTGGTATTGGTGGAATGTCAAATGGGCAGAGATTTACGGGGGAGCTTATCCGATTTGGCTTCGTATCTGGAAGTTTTTTTATGGGTTTATCCTGACTTGGCCTCTTTTCCCCCTTTATGTTCATGGGATTGTTTCTTTAAAAAAAATAATTCAGGGAAAAGAGTATCAAAACAGCAACAAGGTTTTTCTGATATTGGTTTTTTTTATCCTTTCAGTTTGTTCACGGCTTCTTTTGAGTAAAGGAGAACCCAGGTATTATCTTTATCTTGTCCCGGGTTTTATTTTTATCGCTTTTCACTTAAATACAGTGATAAAAATCCGTTTTGTTTATCTTGTTTCTTTTTTAATTATGGGAGCTGGATTTTTATACAGTTTTTATTTTGCCTCTCAGGATGTCAAAGCGGTTTTTTCCAAGGAAAAAAAGGAAGCAGTTGAATGGATTAAACTCAATTCAAAAGCGGAGGATAAAATATTTGTCTGGGGCGAAGGATTGGATTATTATTATTCAACTGGAAGAAAGATGGCTACCAGCTTTTTTTCTCCTAATCAGCATTTGGACTATCCTTATCTCTGGGAGCAAAACGGATATCAGGATATTGATTATCCTTGGAAGCAGTTTTTAGAGGAAATTGAGAAAGACAAGCCTGTTTATATCATCGATTATTCAGGAATTCAGGGAGATTTTAACCAGGAAAGACAGAAATCCAGAAAACAGCCTTTGAAATATTACATGAACCGTTTTAAAAATTTTGTTTACAAACATTATGAAAAAACAAAAAATATTGGAACAATCCCTTTTTATTTAGATATAAAAGCATTGAAAAAAATGCTAAGAAACAGACTTTTGATTGAGGATGAATTATTTTTAGAATCCGTCTATCAAAATAAAAAAATAAAACCGGATATCACAGAAAAAGAAAAAGAAAGAATAAAGGAGATTTTTGAAAATCTTGGTTATATAAAAATCTGGAAGAAAAAAAATAGCTGATTTTATGATTATCGTTAAAAATTTCTATGAAAAATGTTAAATTTTAAACTCAAAAAAAATCAGGAAAAAAAAATGAAAAATATTCTCACTTCGCTTTTTGGACAATCTCCTTTTAAACCGCTTCAAGCGCATGCTGAGCAGATTTTTAAATGCGTAAAAAATCTTGAAAATTTCTTAAAAATTTTAAGAACGGATTTCAATGAAGCAAAAAAAGTGGCGGAAGAAGTCAGCCTTCATGAACATGAAGCGGATAAAATTAAAGATAAAATCAGGGATAATCTGGGGAAGCCCATTTTTATGCCGGTAGGAAGAGACGATCTTCTGGAGATCTTAAGTATTCAGGATGCGATTGCTGATTCAGCAGAAGATGTCGCTGTTCTTGCGGTTATTAAAGAAAATTTCAGTATTCCGGAAGAAATTTTTGTTTTGATGGAAATTATTCTTCAGAAGAGTACGGATACTTTTTTGAAATACAAAGAAATTATTGACCAGATGGATGAACTTCTGGAAGCAACTTTCAGCGGTCCTCAGGCTGATAAAATCAGGAAAAATATTGAAACAGTCGCGTTATATGAGCATGAAACGGATAAGGCTCAAAAAATGTTTTTAAAAAAACTGTTTGAATATGATGATCGGTTGACTCATTCAGATTTTTTTCTTATTTCAAATATTACAAAAAGAATTGGAGACATAGCCAATATCAGCGAAAAAGCGGCCAATAAAATCCGCTTAATTCTATTAAAATAAGAGGGTCGATATGGATACCACTACAGTATTGCTGACGCTGACAATTATTGCCGGGCTCTACATGGCATGGAATATTGGAGCAAATGATGTTTCCAACGCAATGGGGACATCGGTTGGATCCAAAGCTATTTCTTTTAAAAAAGCAATTATGATAGCGGCTGTTTTTGAGTTTTTAGGCGCTGTTTTAGTTGGAAATCATGTGACCGATACAATCCGTTCAAAAATTGTAGATTTCACGGGTATTGAAAATCAGACCTTGATTATGGGAATGCTTGCGGCTTTAGCAGGTTCAGCCGTATGGATCAATATCGCGACTTTTTTAGGTCTTCCAGTATCTACCACTCACGCTATTATAGGAGGGGTTTTAGGTTTTGGGATTGTCTGGAACGGTATTGGAGCTGTAAAATGGGGAACGGTGGGGTATATCGCATTAAGCTGGCTGATATCGCCTATTTTGGGAGGTATTTGCGGTTACCTTATTTTTATCTGGATCAGAAACAAGATTTTAGATTCTGAAAATCCTTTAAGAAATTTTATCCGTTTTCTTCCCTTCGTACTTTTTTTTAGTTCTCTGATTCTTCTTCTTTCAATGTTTTTTAAAGGATTAAAATCCTTGAAATTAGACTTGTCTTTTCCTCAGGCGCTTGGTTTGTTTAGTTTGATTAGTTTAGTAGTAGCTTTAGTATTCTCAAAAATTCTCACTTCTTTTATCATGAAAAAGATAAGAAATAAACAATTGACTGAAGAAAATAATGATCAGTATGGCAAACAGTATCATGTGATTGAAGGTACCTTTAAATATCTACAGATTATTACCGCCTGTTTTATGGCTTTTGCGCATGGATCAAACGATATTGCGAATGCAACCGGGCCGATTGCTGCTATTGTTTCTTCTCTGGGTTCGAATCTTATGAAAGATAACCAGATTCCTGTCTGGATTTTGGGGGTGGGAGCCGGAGGAATTATTCTGGGGCTTTTTACTTACGGGTATAAAGTCATGCGGACTATGGGAGAAAAAATAACAGAAATCAGTCCAACGAGAGGTTTTTCAGCTGAATTCGGAGCTGCTTTTACTGTGCTTTTAGGCTCGAAACTGGGTCTTCCTGTTTCAACTACGCATACCATAGTAGGAGCGATTATCGGGATCGGTTTTGCGCGGGGAATTGCGGCGATTAATAAAAGTGTTTTAAAAAACATTTTCCTTTCCTGGTTTGTGACCCTTCCAGCGGCAGCCGTTTTTACTGTGGTTTCTTATTTAGCTTTGAAATGGTTTTTGTAGTTTAAATATTTTATATTGAATAAAGCATTGCAGAAAAAAATATTTAATTTTTAGGATAAATACAATTAAATTTATAAACAGACTCAACTGAATTTAATTTGTAAATTTTTTAAATGCAAAAATTGTCATTGTCCGGTGCTTGTATTGAGCAGAACCGAAATATGACCGGACAATCTATTATATGAATTATTTTATTGTATGGATTCCCCGGTCAAGCCGGAGAATAAGTTGAGTAGCGGAGTCTCTTTGCGGTTTAAAATTATTTCAGGATAAAATATTTAAAAAAGGAATCGAATTTGTTGAAAATTATAAGAGAAGCTTTTGGATTTATCAAAGAAATCTATCAAAAAAAATATTTGATTTCAGAACTGGCGAAACGGGATTTTAAAAACCGTTTTACCGGATCATTCCTTGGAATTTTCTGGGCATTTATCAACCCTATTGTCATGCTTTTTATTTTATGGTTTGTCTTCACTCAGGGCTTTAAAGCCGGTAATATTACAGATCACGCCGTGCCATTTTTCGTTTGGCTCATGCCTGCGATGATTATCTGGAATTTTTTTTCAGAAACCTTCAACTCTTCGACCAATGTCATTTTAGAATATTCTTTTTTAGTCAAAAAAGTCAATTTCAGGTTGGGAATCCTCCCTCTTGTTAAAATAATGTCTGCTTTAATTATTCACGGAATCTTTTTGCTCATTCTTTTTTTTGTATTGATTCTTTATGGGTATTATCCAGATTTTTACTGGTTTCAGTTTCTCTATTATCTTTTTTGTTCTGTCATGCTGGTGTTAGGCTTGGGATGGTTGACATCTGCTTTGACCGTATTCATCAAAGATGTGGGGCAGATTGTCGGCATTCTTCTTCAATTTGGTTTCTGGCTCACACCTATTTTTTGGGAGATGAATCTAGTTCCTGAAAAATACCGATTTTTTTTCAAGTTTAACCCTGTCTGGTATTTGACCGAAGGGTATCGAAAGACCTTTCTCTATAAAGTGCCTCTCTGGGAAGAAAGCCTTTTAGCAACCGTCTATTTTTGGGGCGTAACCTTTGTTTTCCTTTTTGTCGGAATGGTAGTCTTTAAAAAACTCCGAAACCATTTTGCAGATGTGATTTAAGGAGGGGGGGGGGCATGTCTCTTGCGTTAAAATTAGAAGAAAAATACTCGTATGGGGATTATTCTGCCTGGCCGGAAGAGGAGCGATGGGAATTGATAGAAGGAGTTCCTTTTGCGATGAGCCCGGCGCCTACGCGAGAACATCAAAAATTATTTCGTAAAATATTTGTTCCTATCGCAAATTATTTAGAAAATAAATCTTGTGAGGTTTACGGAGCTCCCTTTGATGTGCGCCTGCCTGAAAAAAACGAAAGAGATGAAGAGGTTGTTACTGTTGTACAGCCCGATATTCTTGTGGTTTGTGATGAAAAAAAACTGGATAAAAAAGGATGCAGGGGTGCACCTGATTTAATCATTGAAATCATTTCTCCCGGGACGGCTTACAAAGACGCTCAAATCAAATTAAATCTCTATGAAAAACACGGCGTAAAA
>MIAO01000066.1:17353-20555 GCA_001829155.1 Spirochaetes bacterium GWB1_36_13
TCAAATCAAATTAAATCTCTATGAAAAACACGGCGTAAAAGAATACTGGATGGTCTATCCGGAAGAAAAAATAGTCATGGTTTTTTGTTTGAATTCTGAAAACAAGTATGGCAAACCCGAAACCTACTCGATTGAAAATACTCTAAAAACCAATATTTTACCTGGCTTTGAGTTGAATTTGGCAACTGTTTTTGAATAAAAAAGATTTTTTTCAGGATTGCTTTTCTATTTCCTCAGTTATTTTTTGAATTTCTTGAATAGAAAGTCCAGTGCCTTTAGCAATTTGTTCGATTGACAACCCCATTTTATAAAAATTTTTCGCCGTTTCTATTTTAGCTTCAAATTTCCCCCTTATTTCGCCTTTTTTTTCCCCTCTTTTTTCTCCTCTTTTTTCTCCTCTTTCTTCCGCTTTCTTTTCCGCATATTTAATTTGACTCATTTTATCCAGCTGATACATGTGTCTGGAAAGAGCAATGTCTCTCAAGTGATCGTCTTCGTTGAATTCTCTCAAAGCTTTGAGTGCTTTTTGAATAAATTTTTTGCTGTCATCAATTACAAGTTTCATTTTATCCTCCTCGGTGGCATATTTGAAATAATAAATCCAGTCATAAAGTTCCGGATTCATTGTTTTAATCTGTTCTTTAAATTTTTTTATTTCAATAAAATGCAACGAAATATGATCTGTCAAAACTAATTCAGGGTTGTTTTTTTCAGTCAGGAGAAAACAGGAGTGTATTTGATTTTTATCGGATAAAAGATTGAAATCTAAAAGATTAATGCATACAGTGGGTTTCAAGTCTGAATAAAGCATCTTTTCTTTGAGTTGGGAGCTGTAAAATTTAGCCCAGTAGTAGAGAGAACGGACTGCAAAAGACGGGTCATAAGTCGCTTGAATTTCAATATTAAACTGGTGAGAATTTTCATCCACTGCCTTGATATCAAGAATAGATTCTTTTTCAGTTTGAAAAGATTTAAGATTGAAGGGGTTTTTAAGTGTCAATTCTTTGACAATAGGGAGGTTTTTATCTTTTAAAACAGCATTGACAAAAGACATGAGCAGGTCTTTGTTTTTTTCGGATCCCAAAAGTTATAAAACAAAAATATCAGAAGTAGGTTTTATGACTGTATTCATAAAATAAAATATACTTAAGAAACTCTGGTGATTCAAACTGATTTAAAAAAACTATTTAAAATAATCATTTTATCTTCTTTGATAGTCATAGCAAAGATTGTTATATCTGTCAAAACCCATCGGGATGAGTTTGCCGCGCCACGATTTTTCAAATTTTTTATAAAAAAATCTCTCTATGTTATATTTTATACAACAGTATTTTAAATACAAAATGTCTAGCAGTTTTTGAAGCCAAAAAAACTAAAACGGTGGACGACATAGGCTATAAGACCTAAAAAGGAAAGGGAATGATTCAATCGGTTAAAATTATTAATTTTACAGGGTTTAAAGAATCAGAAATCCATTTTTCAAAAGGATTGAATTTGTTAATTGGAGAAAATGGAGCGGGAAAATCCAATTTGTTGAGGCTGTTATATTCAGTAACCTCTGTTTCTGCTGATGAAGGGAAAAAGAAACCGAATACAATTCCTACCAAAAATAGTTTTCAGCCATTGATTGCACAAAAGTTGCTTTCTGTTTTCCGCCCCGAATCTTTGGGGAGATTGGTGAAGCGAAAACAAGGGAGGGAAAAATGTGAAATTGATTTTAAATATTTGCATTCTTCCTGTGATATTAAGTTTTCATTTTCCTCCAATAGTAGAAATGAAGTAGAAATAGAAAAACTACCGACAGAAACAATTCAAAAACAACCTGTCTTTTTTCCTACACGGGAACTTTTATCTATTTATCCCGGATTTGTCTCTCTTTATGAGCTCTATCATCTGGAATTTGAAGAAACTTGGAGGGACACTTGTCTTCTTTTGGGAGCGCCTCTCACAAAAGGGCCCAGAGAGAAAAAAATTCAAACTTTTTTACAGCCTTTGGAAGAAGCAATGGGGGGAAATTTAGTTTTGGAACCCAACGGACGGTTTTATCTATCTCTCCCGGGAAAAGGAAAACTTGAAATTCCTCTGACTGCTGAAGGAATTCGGAAAATAGCAATGCTTTCAAGACTGATTGCATCCGGCTCTCTTTTAGAACAGGGCTGTCTTTTTTGGGATGAACCTGAAAGTAATCTCAATCCTAAATATATCAAGCTGGTAGCAAAAATAATATTTGATCTGGCGTCTCATGGGCTTCAAGTTTTTGCGGCTACTCATAGTCTTTTTTTTCTCAAAGAAATTGAAATTTTATCGCGGATGTCTAAAATACAATCTTCCCGTTATATCGGGCTTTCGGAAAAAAATGAAGAATTTTTAATAGAACAAGGGAATGATATCGCTGATTTGTCTCTTATAACCGTTTTAGAAGAAGATTTGATGCAGTCTGACAGATTTATGGAGATGAGATGAATTTTGACTGTGATAATGTTTGTTTCAGTTTTCCTGAATCATGGATTGTTTCTAAATATGATGAATGGGCATTTTATAAAAAGCAATTTCAGAAAATATTAAATGGACAAAAAGCAGTTGATTTATTGACTTTAAACCAAAAGACGCTTTGGTTGATTGAATTGAAAGACTATAGACATTTTCCAAGAACAAAACTGATGGATTTAGACAAAGAGATAGCTTTGAAAATCAGAGATACTCTTTCAGGTCTCTTAAGCGCTTCATTTAATGCAAATCTTTTAGAGGAAAAAAATATGGCTTGCCAATTTAAAAATGCTGAAAAAATAAGAATTGGGCTGCAGATAGAACAGCCGAAGACAAACTCTAAACTTTTCCCAAGATTCTTTGATATTGCCAATCTAAAACTTAAATTAAAATCTCTCTTAAAAGCAATTGATCCTCATATTCTTGTGGTAGATAGTCAGAAAAATCAAGATAAAGCAGGTTGGAAAATATTATGAACCTGTCCTTTTTCATAGCCATAGCATAGATTTTTATATCTGTCAAAACCCATCGGGATGAGCCAGCTAATCCCCCGTGGTGAGCCTGTCGAACCCCCTTATCCTTAAATCTTTAACGACAAGGGGCATCCGTGAAATCAAGTCGGGCGGAGAAACTCTGCATCGTGAAGGTTAAAGAAGTTGTATTTTCATTCTATTCATATTAAATTTTAAAAATGAAGAAAAAAGAAGCTCATCTA
>MIAO01000067.1 GCA_001829155.1 Spirochaetes bacterium GWB1_36_13
ATAAGAAAAGACAACTACCTTTTCTAATAAACTTACAAATATCAATGATAACAAGGTATAGTTTTCAATAATCGACAGCCTGATTAAGTAATAAAATAATTAATTTATACGATGAGTTTCCTCCTAAGTCGGAATTTAAGCACCCAAAACATATACCAAAAGCTGTAAAATGGGGAACATTCCACATCAATGGGAAAATTCGTGTTTGTGGTTACCTAGAAGACAACATTTTTTATATTGTTTTTCTAGACAAAAAGCATCAATTCTGGATTACAGAAAAAAAACATACATAAAATTCTTTAGAAAAATTTTAAATATTCAGTTTTTAAAAACTCAAAATTTCAATACTTTAACATATTTGAATACTACAAAAACTTGATCCAAAATCAGGACACCAGGAATTTTCTAGCCAGCTTTTCATAGGGAATATTCTGATTTTTCCGGATGAATCGCAGGGGATCGGAAATACTTTCATTCACCGATTTCAGTTCTTTTTCAATCTGGAACAAAAGGTCTTCTATATATTTTGATTTATGGGCTGGATGTCCTTTTACTTCTGTATAAAAACCTTGTTCTACATAAGATAAAAAAGCATGAATCGTGACTTTTGAGACAGGCTTGACATCCAAAGCCCATTTTTCCAGATGATAGGATTCTTTTTTGATAACCTTACTATTGACAAGCCTTACTTTTGACCCGAAGGGTCTAGGGTTGTAGGCAATCTGAAACCCTTTGAAAGCCCCGATCACCGATTCATAATTCTTGGTCATCGAAAGTCTTGGAAACTGGTATTCTATCACAGAGGTTTCTTTGTTATTGTTGATCATATGATGGTTTTCGCAGATTAAACGCAGATACCCGTTGGAGTCTTTGATAATTTCCCTGTTATAAATCCTCCTTTCCACAATTTTTCCCTGTTTGGTCTTTCTGAAATCTCCCGCCAGTAAAATCAGACACTTTAAAAGTTCTATATTGTTTTCCTTATTCCAGTCAATGGCTTGAGGATTCTGAATATTGATATGAATACTGTGGGGTTTGATATTGGTGAAGACAATCAGTTCAGAAATAAAGGAATGGCAGACAAAAAGAGAACGGGTCAGGGGTGATGAATGGGTATTGTAAATACTTTCCCTGCCGATGGCAAACTCAAGGAAGCCGATTTTTTTTTCTTCCTGCTCGCTGATTGTATGGTCATCGATATGCCCTCCCAGTTTCCAGAGCCTTCTGAGAAGGTCAAACTCGCTGAAATACTTAAAAGCATGAAAAGACTTGTCTTTTTCCGCATAAGTGTTTTTTTTCAAAGTCTGATACCCGAGATTACTGAATTCCAGCTCCACCCCTAATGAGAGCTCGCCGGGGTTTAATTTTCTTCTGACTTCCATCGCAATCATCTGCAGCTCTTCCGAATGGGCTGCAAAAAGTTCTCCCGCGATCATAACGCATTCTTTTGTCAGATCCATATAGCTGATTGTCTTGATTTTTTTTCTGTCATAAATGTTTTCAAAATAAATCAGAAGGTCGTAAAGACGGGTATTTAAAAATTTGAGCGCCGTGAGAAGAGAAAGTGTTTTTTCATAAAGAGGATAGGAATAATAAATCAAATTTTTGAAATTTTTGGTAATATGGTCTTCCAATTGATTTAAAACCATTGTATGAAAAATGAACTGAATATAATTCTTATAGATTTTTTCAGGCATTCCTTCCTGCGCGGGAAGTTCCGGAAGCCCCTGAAACTGAAGTTCGTTGTCAATCGCATAATTACTGACATACTCATCATTAAAATACATGTTGGACACTTCTTTGATCTCAGCGCCCAAAAGTTCTTTCTTAGCCAGCAGCTCGATTTTCTGAGAATTATTGATCACTCCCGGATGATAAAGCATTTCTATGCGCTCTCCCACCTTGTTTTCAATAAATTCTTCCACCCGCTGGACAATCTTGACATTGATCCGGTCTCCAAAAGTTCTTCTCAGATTATAGATATTCCCGATATAGACATAAGCTTCCAATTCTTTCCCGTCTTCCAATGCAACCTCTACCTTTCTCCTGATATAAAGATCGCCCTCGCATTCATATTTGTCGATTTTTTCAAAACTTTCTTTATCGACATCATAATAAACAACACCTTCTACCTTAGTGTTTTCTTTTTCCACCACATAAGGGTAGCCGCTTTCCGATGCATATTTTTGATAATGATTTAAGACTGCTTTTTTAAACTTAAAATTTTTTCCGCAGACTGTTTTCAGATAAGTCCGGTTCATCAAAGTGCCGTAAGCGAAAAAATTCATATTTTATCCTGTTAATTGTTTTATAAAATTTAAATCTCTTATCCTTAAAAACAAACAAAATCCCTTGTTTATTTTCTCAATTAAAAATCAAGCAGCGGAAAGATAAAAATTGTTTTGATTGAAGAAATGACTGAATGATTTTTCAAATACTTTGAAAAAGTGTTTGAAAATTATTGTTTTTGATCGGAGTGAATTAATCCGTATTTTTCAGCAATTTCCTCGTTCAAGACTTTAAAAAAATCAATCAAAAAAACTTTTTTAATGGAATAAAAAAGAAGATTTAATTTTTCATCAATAGAAATCAACCATTCTTTTTTATGATTTTTGATAATTAAAATCAGACCGATTTTCTTGTCTTTCATAGAATTGAGATTTTCAGGCAATTTCTCTAATGATTTATATGGTCTTCCAAGCAGAATACCTGAATAAAGGAGCAAACTGTTTAAAATCTTTTGATAAATATCCTGTATATCTTTATCGAATGTCCCTTTTTGTGGATTTGAAAAAGTAGTTTTTGCCTCAATAAACAAGATTTTACCTTTCAATTTAACGATAAACTCACAAATTTTAACATTTTTACCCACTTGCTGATAAACGCCAGATTTTTCAATATGGAAAATATTTTCTTTTTTAAATTTAAAATCCATATTTGATTCTCTTATTATCATTGAAAAGACACCTCAATTTCTTCTTCATATAGTCGAATTGATTCTTGGATAATTGGATTTTCCGGTATCCCATCAATTAAATTCTCAATTAAATAATCAGCATCAGACAAAGAAACAATCGGGATGTCCATTTTTTCTTTTTTTGCTATCAAAAACAATTTCTTGATTGTAAAATATGAATGACTTGCAATAAAAATTTGAATTCCTTCTTTAGCCAATAAAGTAATAATATCTAAAAATTGATTTAAAGCTTCAGGGTGAAGCGCCGATTCCGGTTCGTCGATAAATAGAACTGATCCTGGTGTTAAATATCTATTTCCAAGTAATGTATCTAAAAGACCTATTTTCTTTATGCCTTCTGAAACAATATTGATAGAATAGATATTTTTTCCTTTTTTAAAATTCCATCTTCCTGAATCCTGCTCATATTCCAACTTGCCTTTTATAATATCTTCCAGTTTTTTCCTTGAATTGGAAAAACTTGTATAATTTCTGCCTTTTTGAGGGGGATTGTTGACAATTGCTTTTGTCAAATCATAGTAAGTATCATCAAATCCAAATGCTTTCATTTGTTCTCTTGATGCAAGAATAACTTTAGATAAAGTGATAATTTCTTTTGCAGGGATAAAAATTGAGTTATCTTCTCTTTTTTTAAAAGAATTTTTTACTTCTGTAATTGTATTAGTTGTTTTATCACCAAAGGAATATTCACATTTTCCATGCCCGGCATTCATTTCCATTCTCAATCTGCCAGAAGTACCTTTTGTAATCAATTCGTTAAATTTATCTACTTGAAAAGTCCAATATATCTTTTCTGAAAGGATTTGTTCAAATCTTTTCGGATCATCGCCTCTTCCGAATTCTTCACTGCTTTTAATGAGAGTATATAATGCTTTTAAAATAATTGTTTTTCCTGTTGCATTACTTCCTATTAAAAGATTGATTTTAGAGATATTATCCCAAAAAAAACTTTTAAGCGGTCCAAAATTTTCAAGTAAAACGGATTGAATCATATTTAACTCCAGAAGCTCTATCTAAAAATTGATATTTTGTTTATTCCAGTTTAACTGCTTTAAATAAACTTTTTTCTCCATACTTTTTCCAGATAATAATATAAAAGTTTCAGAAAAAAGCAAATTTTAATTAGATTTTTAATACTCTTAATTTAAAAAGTACATGAGATATGAATGTTTTCAGGTTGTTTTAATGTCAGTTTTTAGACTTTATTTAAATATGGAGGGATTTATTTATGTATGGACCAAATCCAAAAAAACTTTATCCTGTTTCTTCAATTAAAAGGATAGTTTTCTTGAAAAATATTATTAAAAA
Organism: Spirochaetes bacterium GWB1_36_13; assembly: GCA_001829155.1. Taxonomy (GTDB): domain Bacteria; phylum Spirochaetota; class GWB1-36-13; order GWB1-36-13; family GWB1-36-13; genus GWB1-36-13. Next base: position 4,286 of record MIAO01000067.1, read on the forward strand.
TCCAAAGATAATTGCAGGGGATTATAGTTATTATGATAACGACGATGACCCAAAGTCATTTGAAAAAAATGTACTCTACCTTTATCCTTTTAGCAAAGATCGATTACTTATTGGTAAATTCTGCGCAATAGCAAGCGGTGTTAAATTTATGATGAATGGCGCGAACCATGTAATTAATGGTTTATCTACTTATCCTTTTCCTATTTTTCAAAATGGCTGGGAAAAATACATTAATGCAAAATGGCCATACAAAGGAGATACTGTAATTGGAAATGATGTATGGATTGGCTATCAATCAGTTATTATGCCAGGTATTAAAATTGGAGATGGTGCAATCATCAGTGCTATGTCAGTGGTAACAAAAGATGTCCCACCCTATACAATAGTTGGCGGTAACCCAGCCAATAAAATTAGAACCCGTTTTAATCAAGAGGTTATAGATATATTAATGAATATTCAATGGTGGAATTGGTCTATTGAAAAAATTACTGAAGCAATTCCAATTTTAATGTCAGAAAATATTGATGAATTAAAAAATCTTAAATAATGTTTAACATTATAACGAACCCCAACAACCGGACATGCCGATAAAATAAATGTTCAAGGGGGACAAATGAGTAAAAAAAGAATTAGTCAGGCTGTCGATTATTGAAAACTATTTCCATCAATCATCTTCTTATCATTGATATTTGTAAGATGCTCAGAAAAATCAATTGTCTTTACTGATTCAATCTTTCATAGCTTTGTTTTGGTTATTATCTTATCCCTACGGTCACTGAGAGGAGCCGAAGTGACACCTCGACTCCGCTCGGTGTCCGAGTTCATTTCAATAATAATCGACAGCCTGACTACAAAAAAAAGGATGAAAATCTGGAAAATCTTTTGATTATGAAACGAATTAACGAACTACATTTAGAACATCCAGCCTGGGGAAGTAGAAAACGAAGAGACCGTCTAAATATTGAAAAGTTTCATGTCAACAGAAAGCGCATACAAAGACTGATGCATTTAATGAATATCCAGACAATTTATCCTAAAAAGAAACTTTCGATAAAAAATAATGAGCATAAAGTTTATCCGTATCTGCTGAAAAATCTTTCACTGGACAATATTATGATTGAAAGGTTTTGGAGAGCATTAAAATACGAAGAAGTTTATCTTAAAGATTATGAATCAGTTACAAACGCTAAAGAATCGATTAGAGAATACATAGAAAATTATAATTCTTTTAGACCTCATGAAAATTTATTTGGAAAAAAAAACACCGGATATGATATATTTTTATGATAAAGAAAATTGGATTGCTTAAATTTTCTATTGAGTTGTTCAGACAATGGGGTTCGTTATATGATTCGGCTGGTTACGATGGATAGTTTTGGGGCTGTGATGCTAGTTTTTCGCTCGGCAATAGGGCGCATGGAAGAAATGAACATTCAGCAGTGGGACGAAGTTTATCCGGATGAAACAGTTATAAGGGACGATATTGAAAAAGGTTCTTTGTACGGCTATTTTCAAGGGGATGAACTCTGTGCCGTTCAGGTACTCAACCCTATCCAGGCTCCCGAATACGCTCAGATCGAATGGAAGTACCCGGACAACAATCCATTGGTTTTACACAGGCTGTGTGTAGCCCCCAGGCATCAGAACAAGGGTATTTCAAGAGAAATGATTCGTTTTGCGGAAAAGTATGCAGTGGAGAATCTCTATAAGACAATCCGGTTTGACGCTTTTGTCGATAATCTCATATCGGTGGGTATTTACAGAAAAATGGGGTATATTGATTCTGGAATTGTCCGCTTCAGAAAAGGCGATTTCTATTGTTTTGAGAAAAAAACGGTTCATTATCCTTAGATTTAAATAAAACAGTAATTTCTGATTTTCGAACTGAAAAAGATATCTCATTTTTCTCTAAAGCAGACTATTTCCCTGATTATTAAATCACCTCTACTTTTTCTTTTGCCCAAAGCGCCCCGCTATTTTCTATCTTGACCCAGATCGAATCGTTCAAAAACTCTTTGAAGGCGATTCCAAGATGGAATTTAAGTTTGTCGTTGTCTTTTGAAATACGGACAATGTTTCCGGAAAGGGGCATATCCAGAGAATAGTCTCCTATTTTATCTACTTTCAGACCCAAATTCCTCGTTAGCAAATTGTCTGCGACTTCGCAAAGGCATTCTAAAAGGATTCCTCCCTTGCTGATATCCACTATTTTACCTTTGATTGAAAAAAAACTGTTCTTGTCGCCGATTTCAATCACTGCATTCTTTTTCAGGCCGTAGCGTTTGTACTGCCTTTTATCAGAAACATTGGAAAGATTCTGAAGATACTCTTCTTCCAGATAGTCATAGACCCTGTTTTTTCCCAGGAATTTAGATTTGTAGAGAGCCTGGTCTGCCCTTTTCATAAGGGTTTCAAAATTGTCTGCGTCGTAAGGATAGGTAGCGATTCCGCCCGAAAAAGTAACGCTTACTTTTTCTTTATGAAACTCTTTATCCACAAAATACTCCTGAAGCCTGGATTTAATCCTTTCCGCCAGAGCCCGGGCGCCTATTCTCCCTGTCTGTGGCATGAGAACGATAAATTCATCTCCTCCGAAACGGGCTAGAAAATCTTCATCCCTGCTGCTGGCTTTTAAGACTTCCACAAATTTTTTAAGAATTTTATCTCCGAAAAGATGCCCGTATTTATCGTTTAGCGTTTTAAAATTATCGATATCCAGTATTAAGACAGATAAATTCTGTGAATATCTTTTTGAGCGCTTGATTTCTTTATCCGCATATTCATGAAGGAATTTTGCGTTGAAACACCCTGTTTTCTGGTCCTCTTTTCCCATTTTCATAATTTCCTGAAGCAGCGAAGCTTCAATGATTTTAGGATTCTTCAGCTGCCGGGTTATATTGAGAAAATAATCCATGGCCGCAGTATGAATTCCTATGTCTCTGTCCATTTTTTCAGAAAGAATATATTTGTGTTCCAGAATTTCAAAATAGCATTCTTTTGCCTTTTCTTCGGGCACATCAATATGAGTCAGAAAATAAATAATAAACGAATAAAACTTTGCTTCCCATGAATCATCGGGAATATCTAAAAACATTCTTGTTTTTTCAGGATCATTCAAGAAAAGGTCGGTCAGTTTTTTTTCGTCAAATTTTTCCAATGCATCAAGGATATCATTATCCATTTTTTCTCCTTTTTTTAAACCATTTCTAAAAAAAATTATAATAATTAATAACATAAGATATATATTTTAATTTTAATCAATTTTATTCAGAGAAACAACTTTTATTTTCAAGTTCATTTTATGCTTGCACCAAACAGATTTTGCTTTTAAAATAAAAATCATTAGTTTTATTGATGGAGAGAATTCATTTTTACTCTTGAACGCCTGGAGCTCATAAACTCCGGCAGTGCCGAGTCCTTTTATCGGACTCCGGTATGCTGGGATTAAAAATACCTCCCCACTATTTAACCGGCAGGTCAGGGGTTCAATTCCCTTACCGGGAAACCGATTAGCTCAGAGGTAGAGCAGCCGGCTACAAAAGAAAAGGGTTCGAATCCCGACGCAGGCGAAAGTCAGCGAAATGGTTTTTCGGAGAGCGGGAAG
>MIAO01000068.1 GCA_001829155.1 Spirochaetes bacterium GWB1_36_13
TACTGAGCAAAGCCGAAGTATGACCGGACAATCCAGTAATTTGATTATCTTGCTAATAGATTCCCCGGTCAAGCCGGGGAATGATATGTTTTTTTTGCAATTTAAAATCATTTCAGTATAAAAACAGAAAGGGGGTAATTTTTTTCAGTATATCAAAAGCTGCTGACCTTACACAAAGGCCAGCAGTTTAAATTAATAAGATTAAGATTGATTTTCGTTGTTGTCTTTCATTGACAGTTTTTTAGCAATTGACTGGATTTCAAAAACTTCGAGATTATCTCCGCTTTTAATATCATTATAATTCGCTATTCCGACACCGCATTCGTAGCCTTTTGTCACTTCTTTCACATCATCTTTAAATCGTTTTAACGAATCAATTTTTCCGCTGTGAATCACAATATTTTCACGAATCACCCTGACAGAAGCCGTTCTCTTGACTACTCCATCCGTTACATACGCTCCAGCTATCACTCCGATTTTAGGCACTTTAAAGACATCTCGCACTTCAATCTGACCTAAAACAATTTCTTTTTGCTCAGGCTCAAGCATTCCTTCAATAGCGAATTTCAAGTCATCGACGATTTCATAAATAATGCTGTACTTACGAATCTCAACCCCTTTTTCTTTGGCAAGCTGATTCCCAGTACTGTTTGGGCGGACATTAAATCCGATAATAATAGCTTTTGATGCGGAAGCAAGCCGGACATCGTTTTCTGAAATTTCACCGACACCGTTATGAATAACTTTTAAATTGACTTCCAATAATCTATCCGCAAATTTTTCAACCATATTTTTAATAGCGTCCGCTGTGCCCTGAACATCCGCTTTGACGATAATATTAAAGTCAATTTTCTGTCCATCCTGCATCTGCTGATAAAGATCATCCAAAGATACTTTCTTGGTTACTTTCTTAGCATGCTCAATTCTTGTAATTTCGATTCTTTTATCTGTAATTTCTTTCGCTTTTTTCTCATTTGCCACTGTTAGAAGAATATCTCCGGCTGAAGGCAGTTCTGTAAAACCGATCAATTCAATCGGAGTTGAAGGAGGAGCCTCATTAATCGCCTCTCCCAAATGGTCAAACATGGCACGGATTCTTCCGTACTGGGTGCCTGAAATAAAAATATCGCCTTTTTTAAGGGTTCCATCCCGAACAATGACATTGGCAATAATTCCTTTGCCTTTATCTACTTTTGTTTCAATAATCACAGCTTTTGCGTTCTTTTTCGGATTCGCTTTCAGGTCTTTCATCTCAGCTTCTAAAAGAATGGCTTCCAAAAGCTCTTGAACCCCGTCTCCCTTGATCGCTGAAACAGGTTTAAAGAGCGTATGCCCTCCCCATTCTTCAGGAACCAGCCCATGTTCGGAAAGCTGTTGTTTGATCCTTTCAAGATTAGCGCCCGGTTTATCAATTTTATTGACCGCGACAATAATCGGCACATTGGCTGCTTTTGCATGATTCAAGGCTTCAAGCGTCTGAGGCATCACCCCGTCGTCTGCGGCAACCACTAAAATAACAATATCAGTTGCCAACGCGCCTCTTTCTCTCATTTCGGTAAAGGCGGCATGACCCGGCGTATCGATAAAAGTAATTTTTCCTTTCGGCAGCTCAATCTGATAAGAACCAATATGCTGGGTAATTCCCCCGCTTTCTTTTCCGGCGATATTTGATTTTCTGATAAAATCCAGAAGCGTTGTCTTTCCATGGTCAACATGTCCCATAATGGTGACAATCGGCGGTCTTATAACCTGATCATTATCATCAAAACTTTCAGGATCAATTTCTTCCAGTTTTTGAAGTTCTTCATAAATCGATTTAATAGTGACATGGCAGCCAAACTCAGTCGCAACAATTTCAGCTGTTTCAGCGTCAACCGCATCGTTGATTGTAGCCATATAACCCAGAGATAAAAGCTTTGAAAGAAGATCCCCGACTTTCAGATTCATCTTTTTAGCTAAATCTTTCACTAAAATAGTATCCGCTATTTCAATCTCTGAAGGAATAGCAGCGCCCTGATTCACTTGTTTGTGTTTTTTATTGTGAGAAAACTTGTTAAAGATAAAATTTTTCTCTTTTTCCAATTCTTTTTCAAGAAGAAGGTCTTTCTCAAGTTTTTTCTTTTTCCAGTCAACCTTGCTGACTTTTTTATTTTCTTTTTCTTTTTCAATAAGAGAAAGAGTTTCATCTTTCATTTTATTGTCTTTTTTATCTTTAAAATCCTGAAAAGTTCCAGGTTTATTCTTTTTAATAAAGATTTTCTTTTTTCCGGCATCTTTATCTTTCGAATCTTTGTCTCTTGGCGGAAAACGGTTATCTTGAGTTCTGTCTCTTGGCGGATATTGATTATTCCCGTCTCTTGGCGGATATTGACTGTTCTGAGTTCGATCTCTTGGCGGATATTGATTGTTCCTGTCCCTTGGCGGATATTGACTGTTCTGAGTTCGATCCCTTGGCGGATATTGATTGTTCTGAGTTCGATCCCTTGGCGGATAACGGTTATCTTGTTTCTTATCGTCTGGTTGATAAGTATTTTTATCTTTTGGAGGCTGTTTTATATTATCTTGATTTTCAAAAGGAGGCTTTGTTTCTTCTTTTATGGGTTGATTTTGAAGAGATTCATTTTTTTCTTCTTTCTTTTCATTTTCTTGATTTTTAGTATCCTGAATATTTTTTTCAGAAAAAAGAGATTCTTCCAAATTCTCTTCAGACTCAGTTTTCTTACTGATACTCACCTTAATAGACGGTTTCTTTTTTTTAATCACTAATTTTTTCTTCTTATCTTCTTCCACTTCTACTTTCCTTTTGAAATCGGTAATATAAAATCTAATAAAACATACTCTTTAAACAGAAATATATTTTGCTAAGATTACTCTTCAAACTCAATCTCTAATGCCTGATGACACTGAGGGCATGCCGGACTTTTTAAATCTATCTCTTTGATTTTGAATTTAGCGCTGCATGAAGGACATTCTATTTCTTCATCTTCCATTTCCTCAAAAATTTCCCTTTCCTCAGATTCTTCAGAAACTTCCTCGTCATCTTCAATTTCTACAAACTCAGAAAGCACTCTTTTGATTTCAGCCACATGCTCTTCTTTCAGATTTTCAATTTCCTGATAAGAATTTTTTTCATCAATTTCAACGAGGTGTTCAATAGAATGAATATCCGCAGCTTCCAGAATCTGAATAATCTCCGGTGAAATTTCAGGAAGGTCTGAAAGAGGAGTCATATCCATAAAAATATTTTTCAATTCACGGACATCTGAAGACTCAATATTTTCTGTTTCAGCTTCCATTTCAGTTTTGACATTAATTTTCCATCCTGTCAGTTTGGCTGCCAGAACCACATTTTTCTTCTGCTTGCCATAGGCATATGCAAGCTGTATTTTATCTGGAACAATCGCAAAAGCCGTTTTAGAAGCTTCATCCTGAATAATAATCCGATCTACTTTTGCAGGTGTCAAGGCTTGTTTGATAAAAAGTCTCGGTTCATCGGAATACTTGACAATATCAATCTTTTCTCCTCCGAGCTCTTTAATAACATTGACGATCCGAAGTCCATGAGGACCAATACAAGGAGAAACAGGCTCAATCGTATCCGAAAGAACCGCAATTTTTGTTTTATAACCAGGCTCACGCGTAATTTTCTTTATTTGAATATTTCCGTCAGCTATTTCAGGCACTTCCATAGAAATAAGCTCTTTTACCAGATTCGGGCTGGTTCTGGATAAAAAAACCTGAATATTTTTAGGATTCAAGGCTTCTTTTTTTCTTCTTCTGATTTTTGCGGAATTGGAAAACACTTCTGTCACAACCGCTTTAATTCTATCATCCACTTCATAATGCTCGCTGGGCGACTGCTCTTCAATCGCAAGCATAGCTGTTGCCTTCCCGAGATCCACATAAATATTGCCTTCATGATCTTTTTTGATAATAATACCGGTGACGATTTTATTTTTCCGGTTAAAATACTCTGACTTGATAATATCTTTTTCGCTATTATTCAATCTATTGATAATATTTTCGCTGATCCATGAGATTTCTCTCTGATTAAAATCCTTAAGCGGATCAGTCAGAATATCAACCTTTTCTCCGATTTGAAGCTCTTCACTTCCAAGCTGTTTTACGGCTTCTTTTAAAAGAATCTGAAGATCAGGATCAAAATTTTTATTCTTCTTTTCAATAATTTCTTTTTCAATATAGATATTTAAAGCATTATTGTCATCTCTGATTATTTTAACATCGTCAATTTCTTTAAACTGAGCGTAAGCTTCAATAAATATTTCCTGAATTGTGCTGAAAATTAATTCTTCTGACAAGCCTTTCGCACTGACCAGACTTTTGATACCGTCGTAAATATTCACTTATGCCTCCTTGATATCGGTTAATTTAGCGTATTGTATTTCCTGAAGTTGAACCTGGATTAATTCATTTTTTTTCAAATTGGAAAGATTAATCTTATCGCCTTCTACACTTCTAATTTTTGCTATAAAAGGATGTCCTGTACTTTTCAAAGCAATCTCAATGGGTCTGTCTTTAAAAATCATATATTCCCTTAAAGTATATAATTTTCTATTAATCCCAGGTGAAGATACTTCTAAATTATAATTTTCTCCAAACAGTTTATCCAGTTCAGGGTCATCTAAAATCATTCTGCTCACTTTTTCACAGTCTGAATGTTTGATCCCCTTCGAAGAATAAATAATAATTTCAATTTTATTTCTCGTTTTACCATGCACTATATTCAATTTTACCAAAGAATAGCCCAGCTCTGTAAGCCTTTTTTCAAGCTCTTCTTCCGGATTTTTACCAAAAGACATAAAACCACCATTTACCATTTCGTTAAAAAACGCTCTTAAAATTTATTCATTTAACTAATTTATGTCAAGCGAGTTATTGATTTAGATTTTTTCATTAAAAAAATAGATTTTTATTGAAATAAAAATTGAAATCATTATTATATAAATATAATAAAAGAAAAAAATTCTTTTAAAAAAAATCATAAAACAGGAGGTTTTTATGAAAAAAATTCTTGTTCTTTTCACCCTGCTTCTATTTTCAACTATTTATGCAGAAAAAGAAAAAATCATTGAAGAAGAATGGACTAGTTTCAATGACACTGGAATTGAATTTACTTTAGAATATCCTTCAAAAACATGGCAGCTTCATCTGGACAGCAAAAATATTGAAGGAAATATGATTAAAGACCTTGTTTTAATAAAAAAGAAAAAAGGATACGCCCATATCCGGATTCATGAAATAATGGTCCCTGACATTGACACCTGGCAGGAAAAAGTCAAGGGATTCAGAGACAAGCTTATTAAAGAAAGATTTGGAAGCAAATCACAGGGGATTGTCAATACACCTTTTACAGAAGAAGAAAATAAATTTTTTAAAAGTGAGAAAGGATGGAAAATGTCTTTTAAATATGTCAACAAAATGGATAGAACCGTTTTTTCCCATTTCTATTTTTTTGTAAAAGGATATAAGATATTTATAACAGAAATCTATATTCTGAAAAAAAATAAAAATGATGCTCAAGAGATAACTCCTGATGAAATAGACAATCAGATCATGTGGAAAATCATGAATTCAATTCGTTTAAAGTAGAAAAAAATTAAAAAGAGTCATAGAAAAACTCTATGACTCTTAAAAATAAAACTTATTGAAGAAGTTTTAAAATTGCCTGAGATTTTACATTTGCCTGCGCAAGCATCGCAGTTGTGGACTGAGAAAGAATCTGATTTTTAGTAAAATCAGCCATTTCAGCAGCCATATCTGTATCTCTGATCCGGGACTCTGCTGCCTGGATATTTTCCTGAGCAATCCAGATCCCCTGAAGAGTTTTTTCCATTCTGTTTTGATAAGCTCCGAGATCCGCTCTTTGTTTTGAAACCACTTTCAAAGCCTCATCCAGTCTTCCGATGGTTGAATTTGCTTTTTCAGGAGTAGATAAGGAAATAAGAAGTTTTCTTTCTCCGCCTTGCTGAGTATCAGTCAATTTAAGAGCTTCCGCACTCATACTGCCGATATTGATGGAAATTTTCTGATCCATATTAGCCCCAACCTGAAAATACATCGCACTGGCCGCACCTGTTGCTACGCCGCCCTGAGCTGTATTGGTTACAGTCGGTCTTGAAAATCTTCCTGTCAGCATATTAAATCCATTAAACTGAGCGTGTGAAGCAATTCGATTCACTTCATCCACCAGCTGAGAAACTTCAACCTGAATCTGCATTCTGTCTTCTGATGAATAAATACCGTTCGCAGCTTGAATCGCCAGTTCACGAACCCTTTGAATAATAGACTGAGTCTGCGCTAAAAAACCTTCTGTTGTCTGAACAAAAGAAACAGCATTCTGCACATTTTTACCTGCTTGATTCAATCCTTTGATCTGAGTTCTCATTTTCTCAGATACCGCCAATCCAGATGCATCGTCTGATGCTCTTGTGATTTTCTCGCCTGCTGAAAGTCTTTCAATGTTTTTATCCATGAGCCCTTCATTGAGCTTCATGAATCTGTTTGCGTAAATTGAAGACATGTTGTGGTTGATAATCATTGTACCCTCCCTGCGTTTTTGTTTTTTTTAAAACCAAGCTGATTTCCTGCTAAATCAACTCGATCCTTTAATAGATAACTACCGTCACTTACCGCAAAAAAATTTCCGTGTGTCTATTTTACTACCTTAACAACTGCAAGACTGACTGTGATTTTGCATTCGCTTGAGAAAGCATTGCCACAGTTGACTGAGAAAGAACTTGATTTTTAGTGAAATCAGCCATCTCAGAAGCCATGTCTGTATCTCTGATTCGAGACTCAGCCGCTTGAAGGTTTTCAGATCCGATTTCAATTCCCTTAACAGCAAATTCCATTCTATTTTGGTATGCGCCTAAATCTGCTCTTTGTTTGTTGACTTTTTGCAAAGCCGCATCAATTCTTCCAATCGCGTTGTTTGCCAATTCAGGTGTAGAAAGACTAATCACCCTTCTTCCGCCTGTTTGACCAGCTGAATCTTCAACGAGTCCCAATCCTTTTGCTGTCATCGTTCCAATAAAAACCTGTTTTCTTTGGTCCATATTGGCTCCGATATGAAACCACATACTGGAAGTAGGAGCTCCTGTAGCGCCGTTTGAAAATCTTCCTGTCAGCATATTAATCCCGTTAAACTGAGCGTGTGATGAGATTCTGTCGATTTCATCCACCAGCTGAGAAACTTCAACCTGAATCTGCATTCTGTCTTCATTAGTATAAATACCGTTGGCAGATTGAATAGAAAGTTCTCTGATTCTCTGAAGAAGATTCTGAGTACTTTCAAGATATCCTTCAGTGGTTTGAATAAAAGAAATAGAGTCTTGTGCATTTTTTGCAGCGACTTTTAAGCCTCTGATCTGCGCTCTCATTTTTTCTGATACTGCAAGTCCTGAAGCATCATCCCCAGCTTTACTGATTTTTAATCCGGAAGAAAGGCTCTCGATATTCTTATCGAGACTGATTTGGTTGACCGATAATTGTCTATTTGCATAGACTGCTGACATATTATGATTGATAATCATATTTACACCCTCCATGTGTGTTTTTAGTTTTCCCCCCATCCTTGCAAAGGGTAACTTTTTTCTGTGCGTTTTTTAGGTTTTTTGTGGAAAGAAGATAAGCTAAGTTATTAAACAACAAATCATAGACACACCTCCTCATATTTTTTGCTGTTTTGCGGTAAAAAAAGAGTTAAGTTTTCAGATAAAATTCCGATCTTTTAGATTCGGGATTTTTACCAATATAAAAAAACTCTTATAATATATAATATTCATTTTTTATAAAAAAATCAAATTTATTTTTAAAATTTTAAAGATAATTTATTTTAACTATTTTTTTTCAGAGAGATTTTATATTTAATTTTTATATATCTCATAATTTATTTTTTAAGGAAAATTTATGACAGCACATTTACTCTCAGTCGGCACAGAACTTCTTTTAGGCGAAATCATCAACACAAACCAGGCCTATCTTTCTTCCAGAATGGCAGAAATGGGGTTTTCAGTTTTTTATCATACCACCATCGGAGATAATCTGCCCCGTTTAGTAAAAGGAATTAAAGAAGCTTTGAAAGATGCAGATATTCTAATGATTACCGGTGGTCTAGGTCCGACCCAGGATGATTTAACCAAAGAAAGCGTAGCAGAAGCTTTAGGAGAAAAACTGATTCTTTTCCCAGAAGCGTTAAAAACAATTGAATCCTTTTTTCAGAAAATCGGAAGAAGCATGCCCCCCATGAATCAAAAACAAGCCTATTTTCCTGAAGGAGTGCGTATTTTAAAAAATCCTGCCGGAACCGCTCCCGGATGTTTTATCGAAAAAAATAGTAAAAAAATATTTTTACTTCCCGGTCCTCCCCGTGAAATGAAAAAAATGTTTGAAGAAGAAGTCTATCCTATTATAAAGAAAGAACAAGAGTTTGTCATTCACTCGAAAATATTAAAAGTTTTCGGGCTGGGTGAAAGCAAAATGGCAGAAGAAGTTTCCGATCTCATCGATCATTCGCTTAATCCTACAGTAGCTCCCTACGCAAAAGATTTTGAAAGTCATCTGCGGATCACGGCAAAAGCCTCATCAATTGAGGAAGCTTTAAAACTCATTCAACCGACTGAAGAAGAAATTAAAAACCGACTGGGAATCAATATCTACGGAACAGATAAAGACAGCCTGGAAACGGTTACTGCAAAAATTTTAGTAGAAAAAAAACTCAGTATCTCAACAGCAGAATCCTGCACAGGGGGACTGGTCGCTTCCAAGCTGATAGACTTTCCTGGAATTTCGGCTGTTTTTAAAAACGGATTTATAACCTACTCCAACGAATCAAAAATAAAGCTTCTGGGAGTAAAGGAGGAAACCATTCAAAAATACGGCGCCGTCAGCTGTGAAACTGTATCTGAGATGGCTTACAAAACCGCCTTGATTTCAGGAAGCGATATCAGTATCGCTGTCAGCGGAATTGCCGGTCCGGGAGGAGGAAGCGAGGAAAAACCGGTAGGGTTGGTGTATTTAGGTCTTTCTTTTTTTGGAAAAATAAAAGTAAAAGAACTTCGGCTTTGGGGAGATAGAAACCATATCCGAAACCGCGCAGCCTTATGCGCCCTGGATTGGCTCAGAAGAGAGCTTTTTGATTTATGAGTGTCTTCTCTTTATGATTTTAACAAAGTTGAATCAAATCCATTTCCTTTCTCTGTTCTTTTTGGGATGAGTTTGTCATTCAGTGGGTTTAATATTATATTTAAATTACAAAATTGACAGGAGGAATTTGGACAGATGAAAAAAATTAAAAATTATATCAAAGAAGGAAATTTCGTAGCAGTCAGCCCTGATACGACAGTTGAGAAAGCGGTTAAAGAATATACTGAAAAAAAACTTGGATATGCTTTAATTCTTGATAAAGGAAGTATAGCGGGAATCTTTACTGAGAACGACCTTTCTAAAAGAATCATTGCGGTAGATAAAGATGTCAAAAAAACAACCATCGGCGAAGTGATGACAAAAAATCCGGTCAGCGTGGACTGGAATACAGATATTGACTCCTGTATGTTTATCATGATGAGAAATAATTTCAAACATATCCTCATCAGAGACAATGACGGAAAAATCTTTGCTGTTGCTGATTTTAGAAATATTCTGAAAGCAAAAGTGGAAGAAGTAAATGAAATGAACGAAGCTTCCAATATTTTTGAAGCGACCAATCTGATCGACAGAGAAAGAGACACCATCAAAGACAGCTTGAAAGAATATCAGAGCAATTAATTTCAATTCATAAACGGGGCTTATACAGCCTCGTTTTTTTCAACTGTTTCAATATTCCGGCTTTTCCCATTAAATCTTCAGGATTTTTGCAATCTTTTAAAATCTGATCTAATTTTTCTGTATCAATGGTCATAATTCTTCTCCTTTGCATCGATGAAAAAAACTGAATAGTTGACAACACAGCCGAAAAGACTTATTTTTAATATTAAAATTTCTTCGGGGCAGGGTGCGATTCCCTACCGGCGGTGATAGTCCGCGACTCCTTTTAAAAAAAAGGACTGATCTGGTGAAATTCCAGAACCGACAGTAAAGTCTGGATGAGAGAGGAGAACCAATGCAAACAATCAAAAATTTCGGCATGACTTACAAAGAACGAGTTGAGAACGCTGTCAAAAAAATGCGCTTAGGAAAAGGAATCCTTTTAGTGGATGATGAAGACAGGGAAAATGAAGGCGATATTATTTTTCCGGCAAAAACCATGACCGCAAAAGATATGGCTTTGATGATCCGAGAATGCAGCGGGATTGTCTGTCTGTGTCTTACCCCGGAAAAAGTGGATAAACTCAGCCTTCCCCCCATGGTAGTTGAAAATAACAGTAAAAATCAGACCGCCTTCACAGTTTCAATTGAAGCAAAAGAAGGGGTTTCTACCGGAGTCTCGGCTTCAGACAGAATTCAAACGATCCGGAAAGCTGTATCCAAAAATGCAAAACCGGAAGACCTTGCAAGACCAGGTCATGTTTTTCCTCTGAGAGCTAAAAAAAACGGCGTATTTGAAAGAAGAGGGCACACAGAAGGAAGCATTGATCTGGTAAAAATCGCAGGACTGGGAGACTCCGCTGTTTTATGCGAACTCACCAATGAAGACGGCACTATGGCACGAATGACTGAAATCATTGAGTTTGCTTTAAAGCATGAAATGAGCGTGGTCAGCATTGAAGATATCTATCAATACAGAAAAATCACCGAAAGTATTTAAATCCTGACAATGAAAGAAATGAGAAGTTTCATCAAAATGATTATCAACTTCTCATTTTTTTCTTGTTTATTTTCTCACAATCGTTTCTTCCCGGTCAGGACCGACTGAAATAATCGAGATCGAAGTATTAAGAGATTTTTCAAGAAAATCAATATATTTTCTTGCGTTTTCTGGAAGATCCGCCATTGTTTTCGCTCCCTCCACAGATTCCCATCCGTCAAATTCCTGATAAATAGGGGTTATCTCATAAAGTTCATCCAGAGAAACAGGAAACCTTGATATTTCGCCTTTTGAAGTGCGGTATCCCACACAGACTTTAATTTTATCAATCCCGTCTAAAACATCCAGTTTGGTCAGAACAATATCTGTAAAACGGTTTAACATAACAGAATATTTTGCGAAAACCAGGTCAAACCATCCGCAGCGGCGTGGTCTTCCGGTAGTAGATCCGAATTCATGCCCTTTTTTCCTGAGATACTCTCCGGTTTCATCCAAAAGCTCGGTTGGAAAAGGCCCTTCTCCCACCCGGGTCGTATAGGCTTTCATAATCGCATAAATCTTATCCACCCGAAGAGGACTGACCCCTATTCCGGTCATGGCACCGCCAGCAGTAGGGTTGGAAGAAGTGACAAAAGGATAGGTTCCGAAATCAATATCCAGCCCCACGCCCTGAGCACCTTCCGCTAAAATGTTTTTCCCCTGATCCAGATTCTCATTGACTAAAAAAGCTACATCATCCACAAAAGGTTTGAGTTTTTCAGCATAGTATTGATAGTCTTTAATAATTTTCTCTTTATCCAAAGGCTGGTAGTTTTCGTAGTTTTGAAATAAATAGTTGTAATATTCGATATTGGCTTCAATTTTTTCATCCAGCTTATCTGAATAAAGATCAATCAGCCTAAGTCCGTTCCGGCTTGATTTATCGGCATAGCAGGGTCCTATTCCCCTGCCAGTGGTTCCGATCGGATTTTTTCTTTTTGTCTCACGCAGAGCATCTAAAGTCTTGTGATACGGCATAATCACATGCGCCAGCGCTGATATTTTCAGCCTGTTGTGATAGCTGATCCCTGATTTTTCAATCATCTCAATTTCTTTTAAAAATTGCTCAGGATCCAAGACAACTCCGTTTCCGATATAACATTGTTTATCCGGATGTAAAATTCCTGAAGGGATCAAATGAAAAACAAATTTCTTCCCTTCCAGTACAACCGTATGACCGGCATTAGCTCCGCCTTGATAACGAACCACTATATCAATATTTCTGCAAAGATAATCCACAATCTTTGCTTTTCCTTCATCTCCCCACTGCGCTCCTATCAGAATAGAAAGTCCCATCATTGACTCCTGAATGTTTTTGGCAAATTAAAAATAACAATTTCGGTTTAGTTTATCAATTTATTTAAGTGATTCGCCTCTGAAATTTAAATTTTTTCCAAAATTGATACCGGACAAATGGATATTCTTTTCTTCTAATTTTGTAGGAAGTAAAATATTGAGTAAATTCATATGCAAAAAAAAGTGGGGGAAATATGGCTTTAGTCACTTCGAAAGAAATGTTTAAAAAAGCTTACCAGGGCGGTTATGCTGTCGGCGCTTTTAATATCAACAATATGGAAATTATCCAGGGAATTATCGAAGCAGCACAGCAGGAAAAATCTCCAGTTATTCTTCAGGCCTCTGCGGGAGCCCGAAAATATGCCGGTCCTTTTTACATCAAAAAACTGATTGAAGCAGCCGTTGAGCTTGCGCCTGAACTTCCAATCTGTATGCATCTGGATCATGGAGAAACTTTTGAAATCTGCAAAGAATGTGTGGACGACGGATTTACCTCTGTCATGATCGACGGTTCAAAGTTTTCTTTTGAAGAAAACATTGCCTTGACTAAAAAAGTAGTTGAATATGCCCATCAAAAAGGCGTGGTTGTTGAAGCTGAGCTCGGAAAACTGGCTGGAATCGAAGACAACATCAAAGTCAGCGAGAAAGACGCTATTTTTACCGATCCTGATCAGGCAGTTGAGTTTGTAGAACGGACCGGGGTAGATTCCCTTGCCGTTGCCATCGGAACCAGTCACGGAGCTTATAAGTTTAAAGGCGATGCAAAACTCGATTTTGAACGGCTTCAAAAACTGACCGATCAATTAAAAGGATTTCCTTTAGTGCTTCATGGATCATCTTCTGTTCCTGGTTATCTGGTGGATAAAGCAAACCAGTTTGGAGGAAAAATCGATAATGCCAAAGGAGTCCCCGAAGAAATGCTTCGAAAAGCGGCCGGCATGGGTGTCTGCAAAATCAATATTGATACCGACATCCGTCTGGCAATGACAGCGACGATCCGTCAGATTTTTTCAGAAAAACCCTCTCATTTTGACCCGAGAGATTATTTAAAACCTGCCAGAGAAGCCGTAAAACAGATGGTTGCCCATAAAATTAAAAATGTTTTGGGTTCTTCAGGAAAAATTTAAATTTTATTATAGAAACTCACTCTGTCTGGAAAATCAATCATCATTCAAATAAAAGAATGAACGGATTGACTTTCGGACAGCAGTGTTTGAAAATTCTTTTGATAAAGGCATAAAAACTATTAAATTATTAAGTTCAAGAAATTCGATATATGAGATTATTTTTTTATAAAACTAGGATATAATGTAAAATAGAAATTGTTTTTAGTTCCGCATTTTTAATAGGAAGGGAAAAAAAATGCCTCAAAAGAATGAAGTAAAACTTTTGGTAGTCGATGACGACATCAATATCGGGAAAGGAATAAAAACATTTTTCGAGAATTCCATTATTCCAAATGCTTTTTTTACAGTTACTTTTATTGAATCCGAACTCAAAGCCATTGAATTTTATAAAAAAAATCAAATTGACATAGTCATTCTAGATTATCAGCTGAAAAACATGAATGGCATTGATATTTTAAAAAAAATGAAATCCATCAACCCCCTTCCCCCGATTATTCTTCTGACCGCCCACGGCAGCAGCGAAGTCACTGTAAAAGCTTTAAGCTGCGGAGCTTATGATTTTCTGAATAAACCTTTTGATTTTCGAGATCTTTCAAAAATTGTCCTTCATGCTTTTGATAAGATTTCCCATCAACTCAAGGAAAAGGAACTGGAGACTTCTCATCATGCATCCAGAACCGATTCTGCTGAACTCAATTTTATCGGAAAAAACATCCAGATTAAAGAAATCCTGAAAATCATTTCAGATATTTCTTCTACAGAATGCAATGTCCTGATTCAGGGTGAAAGCGGAACAGGAAAAGAACTGATTGCCAGAATGATCCACCAGCAGAGCCTCCGGAAAAAAGAACTTTTTTTTCCGATCAACTGCGGCGCAATTCCTGAAAATCTTCTTGAAAGCGAACTCTTCGGATACGAAAAAGGAGCTTTTACAGGAGCTGTTGCAAATAAACTCGGACTTTTTGAAATAGCTTCCAAAGGCACTCTTTTCCTTGATGAAATCGGTGATTTGCCCCACAGTTTTCAGGTCAAGCTTCTGCGTGTCCTTGAATCAGGCGAATTCAACCATGTCGGAGGCACAAAGATTCTTAAAACCAATGCCAGAATTCTGGCCGCAACCAATAAAGACTTGAAAGCCGCTGTAGATGACGGCACTTTTCGCCGGGATCTTTACTACCGCCTGAATGTTATCAATTTTTACCTGCCGCAGCTCAGGGAACGAAAAGACGATATTCCGGAACTGGTCAATTTTTTCATCCATAAACTCAGCAAGAAAAACAACAAACCGATTCAGGAAATCACGAAAGAAGCGATGAACTTTCTCGTTCAATACGACTGGCCTGGAAATGTCCGGGAACTTCAAAACCTTATTGACCGGGTCACCATTCTTACTCCAGGAGATATTATTCTGCCGGAAATCATTGCCAGAAATCTGGGCAGTCAAAGCATCAACCGGATCACGGCTGAAAAAACAGAAGGCTCCCTTTTTATCAATCTGGTCAAAAAAGACGAGCTGATCACGATCAACGAACTTGAATCCAGATACATCGCCCATGTTTTAAAACAGACCAAATTCAATAAAATAAAAACCTCTCAAATCCTAGACATTTCAGAACGCACGCTTTACAGAAAAATAAAAGAGTACAACCTTGAAAATGATGAAGCCTAATCTTCTTCATTGATAAAAATCAATTCATAGGGGAAGTTTTCATCTTTCAACACTTCTCCTTTTTCGTCAATAAAAAAAACAGAATAATCTGAATAATGTTTTATGATTTCAAATGATTTTTCAGGACCCAGAATGAAAAAAGCCGTAGCCAGCCCATCAGAAATAGATGCATCCTCTCCGATAACAGTAACGCTATGAGCCTTGACTTCAGCAGGACGGCCGGTCAAAGGATTGAGAATATGGGAATAGATTTTTCCGTTTTTTTCAAAAAATCTTTCATAATCCCCGCTTGTAAAAACAGCCTTATTCTTCACATTCAAAGCGATACAGGGCTTTTTTGTTTTCGGATGAACTATTCCGATAGTCCATTCCTTATCCCCGAATGTGAGTAAATCTCCTCCTATCTCGACAATTCCAGAACTGTTTTTCTGATTTTCTTTCAGGTAAAAAACCGCCTGTTGAATCAAAAAACCTTTTGCGATACCGCCCAGATCAATTCTCACAGGCTTTAATTTTTCAACTGTCAAATCAGGTTTTAAAATCAGGTTTTGCGCGCCTGTTTCGGATAGTTTTTGCTGAATCAATGAATCAGAGGGCACAATCCCTTTCTTATAATCCCAGATCTCGATAATCGGAAGAATCGTAATATCAAAAACTCTGGTTTCCCTGTAAACAGACAATGCGTATTCAATGATTTTATAAAGATCATCCGATACTTTTACTTCTCCTTTTGCCTGATTGAATAAAGAAACCTCAGATAAAGGGTTGTAGCGGTTCAAACGGTCTGATTTTTCTTTTAAAAACCCTTCCAGACTCTGGAAAACATCTTCTTTCTGATCCGCCCATGAATAAACAGTAATATGGCTGACTGTCCCCATCACTTTGAAGTTGTCTATTTTATATTGGGTCAATTTTTCGTTGCATCCGGATAAAACAACAAAAACAACTGTCAAAAGGGTTAATTTTAAGATTCGCATCATCTTATTTTTTTCTCCAGAAAAAACTTTATTGTAAAAAAATCCTTATAAAAAATATCCATAAAAAAAATTTCCAAGATAAAAAATTCGAAAAATACTGCCGCACAAGGGAGGGATTTTTTTCTGTGGCAGTATTTTTTGGGTTATTTTATTTGCAAGTTTTTCTAACCTATCGTTTTCTCATTTGTCTTATTAATCCATTTCTCGTTTTAATCGAATATTCTTTATTTCAGATTTTCCTGAGGGTGGCAAATCCAAACCCCCTAACCCCCTTATCCTTAAGTCTTTAAGGACAAGGGGGGAGTCCTCCGTGATTTCATCCATGAAATCAAGTCGGACGGGGAAAAAGAGCCTCGTACAGGGTTAAAGAAATGAAAATTAAAAAAAATAATTTATAGTAAATAAATGATTTTAAACGCAAATCAGGATGATTTGCAAACCAGAATTTTAAATAGAAATAAAAATTTCCCGACCTTCGGCAGGCGGTCACTGAGCGGAGTCGAAGTGAAGCCGAACGGAGGGGCAGATTGATACTCAAATGAAAATAGAATTCAAAACCTGAATAGAATCAATTTTGGAATCCAATCCTTTTTTACCGTCAGGTACTGTGAAAAAAATATTGAAAAATAACAGAGATTCATCTTAAAAACTCCCCTTGTCTTCCTTTGGGAGATAAGGGGCTGGGGGTTTGTGGGTAAAAAATCTTTAGGGTTTTCCAGGGTTGACAAACTGATTTATACAACCATGCTTCCTAATCCTTGCCACAAAAAAAAATTGCTACTGCCGCACAAAAAAATCCCTCCCAAAAAAATCTAAAAAATATTATTTTTATGAATCATAAAACAGAAAGAGTGAAATAATGAGTGTTCTATATTTTTTTATCGACGGGGTTGGAATAGGGGAAAGAAACAAAACGAACCCGCTTTATCGTTTCGGTTTATGGAAGCATCTGATCGGATTAAAAGGACTTACCGCTCAAAAAAAAATCATGAAAAAAAACTATTCGGTTATTCCTGTGGACTCTACTTTTGGTCAAAAAGGTCTTCCCCAGAGCGCTACCGGACAGACAGCTCTTTTTACAGGGCTCGCGGCACCCAGACTCATCGGGGGGCATGTTACCGGTTTTCCGGGAGAAAAACTCTCTGAAATGATTCTCAACCACTCTATTTTAAAACAGTTAAAGGAAAAAGGCTTGAAAATCACTTCCGCCAACGCTTATTCACATGAATATTTTAAAACCGTGGAAGAAAAAAAAAAGAAGGTTTCAGCCAGTACTCTTACCATTCAAGCCGCCGGCATTCCGATCCGGATGCTCGAAGACCTTGAAAAAGGCAACGCTGTATTTATGGATATCACTCACCACCTTTTGAAAACAAGAAATAGCGGATTTTTAGAAATATCACCTCGGAAAGCGGGGATGAATCTTATCAATATCCTGAATCAGAATGATTTTGTCCTCTATGAATATTTCTGGACCGACTACTGCGGGCACAGGGGCACCCTGAAAGAAAAAAAAGAAATCATTTCCCATCTCAATGCTTTTTTAAAAACAATTGTCAAAAAAACAGATACCGGAAAACATACGATTATTGTCGCTTCCGATCACGGCAATATTGAATGTTCCAAATCCAGAAAACATACGGACAACCCAATCCCCTTAATTGTTTTTTCAAAAAAAGCCTCGGTCAAAAATCTTTTTTATCATGGAGTCAAAGAACTCAGCGATATTCCTAATCTGATCATCAAAGGATTTTTATCCAGAGTTTTAAAATGAGCAGGTTTTTACCAGTTGTCCCATTTCTTTTTATCTTTTCTTTTCACCAGAGTACAGACATTGGAGACACATTTCGGATTTTCATTATGATAGCATCGATAAACCGCAGGGCAGATTTTTTTTTCTTTGCATTTTGTCTTTAAAAATGCTTTCCAGTATTCTTTGTATTTTTTATTGATTGAAAAGTTTTTTCCACCAGATGAACAAGGACAGCAGGTAGAAATAATCTTCATACAGTCTGAATCTTTTTGACAGGATTGAATCTCTTCTAAAGAATATTTATTTTCTTCTTTTTTTTCCTCTTTTGCAAAAGAAGAAAGATAAATCAGGGAAAGAAAGAAAAAAAACAACCCGGCTGTCAAATAAAATCTCTTTTTCATAAAAACTTCCTGTTAAAGCGATTTTGCGGCAAGCTGCCCGCAGGCACCCTGAATATCTTTTCCTTTGCTTTTCCGCAGGCTGACATCGATTCCAGAATCATTAAAAAAACCTAGAAAATCAATTATTTCTTTTCTGGAAGGCTTTTGATATTCTGAATAAGGATGCGGATTATAAGCAATCAGATTGAGGTGAAAAAAAAGATCTCTGGAAAGTTTTTTCAAAGCCATCGCTTCATCCCTCTGGGTATTGATTCCGCCGATTAAAAGATATTCCAGGGTAATTCTTTTTTTAGTCATTTTTTGATACTGGATAAAAGCTTTTTTAATATCTTCCAGACTGATTGTTTTTGAAAGACCCGGGAAAAGCTTTGCTCTTTTTTCATCAAAAGAAGAATGATAAGACCATGCCAGCCTGATTTGTTTATAGTCGGACATTTTCATGATTCCATCCGGAATTCCCGCGGTTGAAACCGTGATATCCCTGTCCGGGAAAGCAAAAAAATCCTTTAAAGTCATTTTATCTAAAACTTCAAAAAGAGCCGGATTTAAAAAAGGCTCTCCCATCCCCATGAAAACGACATTAGAAAGAGAGTATTCCTTGAGCGCCAGATAAAACTGGTAAAGAATCTCTTCCGCACTCAGGTTTCTTAAAAACCCCATCCCTCCCGTGGCGCAGAAACCGCAGGCAAGAGGACAGCCCGACTGTGAAGAAAGACAAAGCGTTTCTTTCCCTTTTTCATTGGGAATCAAAACCATCTCCACTGGAAGCTGATCTTCTGTTTCCAAAAGAATTTTTTTCGTACCGGGATCATTTTTAGATTCTAAAACTGTTTTGACTGAGAGCGGCTCAAAGAAAAAAGACTGAGTCAGTGATTCTCTCAAACCTTTACTCAGATTTCCCATTTCACTGAAAGATGAAACTCTTTTCCGGTAAATCCATTCCAGAATTTGTTTCAGCCTGAATTTTTGCTCGCCTTTTTCTTCCAGAAAGACTTCCCAGTCTTTGATTGAGAGTGAAAAAACACTTTTCAAAATCCCTTCCTCGCAAACACAAGATATCCAGTATGCCCTACCATCCTGTCTTCAGGACGCAGGCGATAGGGATTGATTTTATATTTTCGAATCAGAAGCTCGGTAATTTCCGGCTCTACAAAAGGGTATTTTTCTATCTCGATAATCACATCGTTAATCTGGTTGGTGGTTGGAAGCAGTAAAGCCAGCCCGCCGCCGGGTCTTAAAGCTTCATAAGCGTAACCAATCGCTTTTTGAGGTGTCTTCAGATCGAGAAAAACAGCGTCCGCATCTTTCTCATCAAAGCCCTCTTCTTCTACATCCCGCACCTTCATATCCACATTATTGCGGATTCCGGCCATTTCAAGATTCAAAGCCGCTTTTTGAGAAAATTCCTCGCGTATCTCATAAGTATAAACCCTTCCCTCAGGAGCTGCCGCATAAGCCATAGCCACAGTCAGGGCGCCGCTTCCTGTTCCGGATTCAATCACCCTGTCCCCATTCCGGATTCCGAGTTTCATCAGGATATAGCCCGCGTCTTTGGGGTAAATAATTTGAGTGTGTCTTTTGATATTCATAATGATATCATGGAGAGAAGGTTTTAAAATCATCAGATCTTTTTCTTTATGGGTCTGTGTTTTGTCCCCAAAATTGAGTTCTATGATCTTGTTGTGATGAATAATCCCGTGGTGAGATGAGAAATGAGCATCTTCTTTCAGGGTAATAAAAAACTTTGCCCCGTCTTCGGGAAAATAAAGATAAACTAAAGTACCGGTTTTAATCATTGAAAAGCCTTTATTTAGATTGTGGTTATTAAATTTAATAAAAATCTCATTCATTTTTTCTTTTTATAAGTTAAATTTAAACATTATACTAAAGTTTAATTTTATGTTTTGATAAATTATTTTCTTTGAATTTTTTTATAAAATCCATTACTTTTAAACTGACCGAATTTAATATATTTGTTTCGGCAGTAGTCCGGAGATAAACATGAATTGGAATGGAAAGACGATTCACCCTAACTTAAAGATTAGCCGTCTTCTTTTTGAAGACGATCTCACTGTTTTTCACGAAGCTGAAGACATGGAAAGCCATGAAAAACTGATCTTTCAATTGGTGAAAACCCCTAAGCATCATCTGAAAATGGAAGACAGCATCCGTTTTCATAATGATCTGGATAAACTTCTGGCAATAAAAAACCCGAAGCTTCTCATACCTTTTAAAATAGGTGAACTGGAAGATAATTTTTATCTTTTATCCTCGAAAGAATCCTTGACCCCTTTGAAGGAATTCTTAAAAACAAAATCTCTCAAACTGACCGACAAAATCAGACTGATGAAAGACGCTTCGGAAGCAGTGCTGGCTCTTCACCAGCAGGGCATGATTCATGGAATTCTTTCGCCTGAAAGTTTTTTAGTAAAAAAAGGGGCTCAAGCCGAGCTTATTTTAAAAGACACCGCCATTAAGCATTTGATTGAGTTTAAAACCGCTTTCCAGCAGCAGAAAATTTATTCTTTTTTTTATTATCTCTCGCCTGAAGAAACCGGATTTCTCAGACGAAATATAGACCATCGCAGTGATTTATATTCTCTTGGAGCAGTTTTTTACGAAATTTTGACCGGAAAACCTCCTTTTTATTCTGAAAATCTTTTAAATCTTTTTCATAAACATCTGGCGGCAGTACCCGAAAAACCTTCTTCTTTCAATTCTGAAATTCTTCCTATCATGGACGAAATTATTCTCAAGCTCCTCTCAAAGGAACCGGATGAACGATATCAGAGCGTGGAAGGATTGAAAGAAGACCTGGAAGAAATTCTTTCCAATCCTGAAAACCCCTCTTTTTCGATCGGGCAAAAAGACAGGAGTGAAAAATTAAACCTCTATGTACAAATGGTGGGCCGCGAAAAAGAACTGACCGTTCTTCAAAATTCCTACCGAACCACCTTAGAATTTTCTCCCCAGTTTGTCTTTATCAAAGGCAAATCAGGATATGGAAAAACCAAGCTTTTAGAAACTTTTAAAGAAAAAATCATAGCTGAAAACAATATTATTCTTTCTTTCAAATGTTCAGCTGCCTTTCAAAACATTCCCTACGCGCCTCTTTTTGAAATGTTTAAAGAATATATTCAAAAAAACGGCACGGAAAAAATACTCAATCTTTTAAAAGATCAAATTGATCATGAGTCTTTTCCTTTTCTCCAAAGCCTTTTCCCTGTCTTAAAAAACGCTTTTCCGGTAAAGCAGTCCCTGCCTGTAGAAACTTCCGGTTTTGAAAACAAAAAAGACCTTTTAAAATCAATCAACTGGTTTTTAAATCTTGCCGGAACAACCGAAAGGAGCCTTGTTTTTCTGATAGACGATGTCCAGTGGATGGATAAGGAAAGTCTGGATCTTTTTCATTATCTTTCCCAGTCTTTGTCTTCCACAAAACTTCTTTTCATTTTTGTCATATCCGAAGAATATTATTACCAGAAAAATCTGGAAGATACTTTAAAAAAAATCTGCACCCGTTCTCTTTTTCTAAGCCCGATCACTCTTGAAGACTCAAAAGAACTGGTTCAGAAAACCTTAAACCGGAAAGGGAGTTTTTCCACTTCTTTTTACCAGAAAATATACGACATTTCAAACGGCAACCCCCTGATCATCCAGCAGAGCTTGAAAAGACTCAAGGAAGCTGAAATCCTTTATTTTGACCGCCACACTTGGCACATCAACGAAGAGCTTTTTGAGCAGTTCCAGCTCAATAACGATATTTATGAACTTTTAATTCAAAGACTTTCTTCTTTTAATGAACATGAACTGGAAATTCTTTCCATGGCGTCTGTTTTTGGAAAAGAGTTTGAAATCGGACTCTTAAACGGGCTCTTTTACGCTTATAAAGGGTTTGAGGCTCTGGACAGAGTGATCCGTACTATTGATAAAGCGAAGGAAGAACAGCTGATTGAAGAAAATATTGATAAAGGCTGTTATTTTTTTGGGCACGATAAAATCAGAGAAACCCTCTACTACCGCCTTTCAGAATCGGAACACAAGGATCTTCATCTGATTTGCGCCGAACTTTTGGAAAAAGTTTATGAAAATGATATTATCAACAATGTTTATCACATCACCTATCATTACAATAAAACCAATAAAAGAAAAAAATTCCTTTATTACAATGAGCTGGCCGCACAGATGGCGCTTTCCCAGTATTCAATCCGGGAAGCTTCTTTTTATATGAAAAACGCGATTGACTTTTATTTTGAAAATCAGATCTTTTCTCCCAAAAACATTGCCCTTCTGATTGAATTTGCAAAAATTCTTCAAATCACAGGAGCGATTGAAGACAGTTTTGTCTATCTGAAAAAAGCCTTGGAACTTTCCAAAGCCAATAACTGGGAAGAAGAAGACATTCAAATGACGATTCAGATCGGGACAGGTTATTATTTTCAAAACAATATGACTTCGGCGCTGCGTTATTATGAAGACGCTTTCAAACTTTCTGAAAAAAGAGGAGAGGAAATTCAGGATGGATACCCCTATGCCCTCATCGGATCACTCAATTATTTTAACTACCAGCTGCACGAAGCAGAAAAATATCTGACTAAAGCAATGGAGTACAAACACTCCCTGATTCTTGAAAATGTGATCAGGACTTATGGAATCCGCGCTTGGACCCGAATCCTTTTAGGAAGATTCAAGGAAGGATTTGAAGACAGCGAGTATATTGAACAGGCGATCAAGGAAATTGATAACCCCATGGTACTTTCACAAGCGTATCACTACTGCTCGATCTGTTATTCATGGAGCGGTCTGGATCCTAAAAAAGCGCTGGTTTATGCCATGAAATCCTACGATTATGCTGAAAAGTCAGAGTATATGCTCTTTATCTATTCTTCTTTAGCCTCCCGCGCAGTCGCCTATTTTTATCTTGAAAATTATGACGAATCTCTGGAAGTGCTGGAAAGGGCTTTAGAAATATCAGAATCCAACCGGATTTTTATCGGCGTCTATATTCTCCATGCCTATCGGGTCAACGCTTATCTCGGAAAAAAAGACTTTAAAAAAGCCAATGAAATTTCTTCCGTATTTCTAGCCAAAAAAAATCAGATTCCGGAAAAATACGCTGTCTTGACTTTCCTGAAAACCCGGGCTGTTTATCTTTACAGTATCGGGAAAACAGAAGACGCAATTCTTTATCTCGATGAGGCGCTTGCCCTTTATTATGAGACTGAAATTAATCTGATCGGGGTATTCCTGATCCAGTTTAAAATTTATATTTTGACTAAAATCGGAGAAACTGAAGAAAAACTCAATCTGACGGAAAAACTTGAGATTTTATTGAAAGAAAAAGACGGAGCCTCCTTTTTTCTGGAAAGGGCAAAAGTTTTTATTGAAACCATCGAAGAAGTCAAACAGAGGGAAGAAACTCCCGATACCCATAAAGAGCTTAAAACAGGACTGAAAGAACAGTTTCAGCTGGATAATATGATTCAGATCAGCCAGATGATTTTCACGATTCTGGACACCAGCGAGCTTCTGATCAAAATCCTGAATAAAATTCTTGAAATCACGGGAGCCGAAAGAGGCGCAATTCTTTTTTACCACCCTGCCGAGAATCAATGGGAATTCAGGACTCTTTCCAATATCAGCGAGAAAGAAATCAATCTGACTGAAGAAATGATCCTGAATATGGAAAAAACAAAGAAAGGATTTGTTTATAACTTAAACAATGAAGAGTCCAAAGAAAAAATCAAGTCTTCTATCTGGGTTCCTTTCTTCAAAAACAGCCAGTTATTCGGACTTCTTTACCTCGACACAAAACTCATCAGCAATCTTTTTAACGAGCGGGATTTAGAAATCCTCAATGTCTTTACCACCCAGCTGATTGCAGCCGTCTCGATTGAAAAGAGAAACCCATTGTATCAGACTCCCCAGAAAGAAGAAGCAGTGAAGATTGACCTTTTTGAAAAATACAGGATCACGAAAAGGGAAAAAGAAATTATAAGCCTTGTGATTCAAGGCTTTAGAAATACGGATATCAGTAAGCAGCTTTTTGTTTCCCTGATTACGGTTAAAATCCATATTCACAATATTTTTGAAAAAACAGGGGTCAAGAACAGAGTGGAACTTTCCAATCTATTCAACGATCAGATAGCGGAGGATGTTTAAAAACAGGAGGCGCCCGATGAAAGCAATTTGCTGTCTCGTTCTTTTTTTGGTTCCTTTTTCTCTTTTCTCTGCCGATAAAAATGACTATTACCAGCTGATTCAAAAAACATATCAAACAGGTCAATATCAGGAAGCTATTTCTAAGATGGAAAAAGCTTTAGATGAATACCCTGATGAAGCTGATTTTTATTCCAACCTCATTTTTTTCTACATGCACGCCAAAGAATATGAAAAAGCCTTCCCTCTCTCTCAAAAAGCTTATCAAAAATTTCCTTCCCATAAATTCGTACTGGATGCTGTGCGCTGGGTATGGTCGGAATACGGCTGGAAGTTTTATCGCGAAGGACAAAAGAAAGAAGCCTATGCTCTTTTTGAAAAAAATTACGCTCTTTTCCCGGAAGATATCTACTGCATTAATGCCTACGGAGTTTTATTAAAAGAAAAAAAAGACTATCCGAAAGCAATTCAAATCTTTGAATCAGGACTGAAAAAACAGCCGGATTTCAATTATATTCTCGAAAACCTTTCTTGGACCTATTATGAATACGGGAGCGAGTTTCTGGATTCGGGCAATCAGGAAAAAGCTTTTTTTTATTTTCAGAAAGCCTTTGAAAAGGGAAATAAAGAAAATCCTGCCACTTACACTGCCTATCTTTATAAACTTTCCCACTTAAAAAAACTCGATCTGGGAATCAATACCATCCTTCCTGAAGCCATCCAAAAATTCGGGTTCGCTGATGATGTCTATCAATCCGGTTTCTGGCTTTATTTTCATAATGCCCTCTTTTATCAAGACTCTCTCTTTCAGGACAATCATTTTTCAAAAATGCTGAACGCTTTAAAAGACCTCTATCAGTTTTCAACCCGCAAAAAAATGCCTTATATCAACGACCCTCATATCAGTTTTGAGCAGGCTGCCATCAGTTTATTCAACAATCTTTTAAAAAGCAGTGTTCAAAAAATCTGCCCCTACTGGAGAAAACTCAATTCTCAAGATGAAAAAAAATTGTCAGAAGCGTTAAAACTTTTAAAAAAAGACTTGCCTAAAAACCTCAATTTTCTTTCCAGCCAGCTTCTGGGATTGACGCTTTACCGGGAAGGCAAAAAAAAAGAAGCCAGAGCAGAGCTTGAAAAAACTTACCAAATGGCTTTAAAACTGGTTGAGATGGAAAAAGTTGTGATTTCGTTCCCGCTCAAAGGAATGTACTGCGCAGGCAACAATGAAAGTTTTGACTCCGTGACCCACATGGGGCTGGATCAGTATTCCTATGATTTTTACGGATGTGATGAATCAGGCGATATGCTAAAGAATAAAAAAATCAAGCCTGAAAATTCTTCAAATGAAGACTGGCTCGGCTACAATGCTTTGATTTATTCCCCTGTGGAAGGAAAAGTAATCGACAGTCAGGGAGAAAACCCTGATGACCCTCCCTTTTTAAAAGAGCTTGGGAAGGGAAATTTTATCTACCTTCAATCCTCAGATGGAAAAATCTATGATTTTTATCATCTTAAACAAGGCTCCCTTCTGGTCCAAAAAGGCGATGAAGTCAAAAAAGATCAGCCGATCGCACGCCTTGGAAACTCAGAATCTTTTTTCCCACACCTTCATTTTGCCGTTTATTCCAGAGACTGGCTCATCACCTACCCGGTTTATTTTACCAATTACACACTCATAAAAAATGGTAAAAAAGAGAAAGTCAAGGAAGGCCGCCCCGGAGGAATCGGCGGAATGGATGTGATTTTAAATTGATTTTTTTTTGAATAAAATATTTTTATATTTTATTATGTTGCAACACAATTACAAATACATAATAATTGTGATTTTTTCTTAATGGAGAATAAATATTTAATGGAATATCAAACAATAGATTTTTTAAGCCCTCGATTCTTAGGAAAAAGATTTGAAGACCATTCAATTCCATTGGAAATCTTAAAAGATCTTTCTGTTTTTGAAGAAATGGTAAATGAAGTTGCTAAATGGCTGTACCTTGAAGAACATCCTGATAGATTAAGAGTTCCAAGAGGTTTTACGAATGAGATATCTATAAAATTGCAAAATATTCAAAAAGGCAGTGCCATTCCCAAGCTAGTACTAGTCATCTTAACCTTACCCAGTTTATTTGCTTCTGAAAGCCAAAATTATTTCGAAAAAGCACGAGATAAAATTATTAGCAGTATCGATGCAGCTGAAAACAATAAAAGAATTACTGAACATTTACCTGAACATCTTTTAGTATATTTTGACCGGATAGGTCGAAGTTTGCTGGATGAAGAAGTAATAGAATTCAAGCCTAATGATTTAGATCATCCCGCTCGATTAAATAAAATTACTCGTAAAAGTCTTCTTGCTTCATCTAAAGTTAAAGAATATTCTGAAGAAATTATTTTAAATGGAAGTATTCCTGAAGCAGATCAAGACAAAAATATATTTACTCTTTTAAAAAAGGACAGTAAAAGGATTATTGCTCCTCTTGACCCGATAATTAAAAATATTGTCTTAAAAGCTTTCAACGATTACCAAAATAATCAAGAGATTACACTTAAAGGGATTGGGAGATTTAATAGTAATTCTGAACTGGAGAGAATTGAATCTATCGAACATATTCAATTAGTAGATAAATTAGATATTTCAAATCGCTTAGCAGAATTAACGCTTTTAAAAGACGGCTGGTTAGACGGAAAGGGAAAAGCGCTGAATCGTTCTGGAATTAACTGGTTAGAAAAAACATTTGAATCTTTATATGAAGCATCTTTGCCGCTTCCCAGAATTTTCCCTACAGCAGAAGGTGGTGTTCAGGCAGAATGGAGTATAAATAACTGGGAAATAAGTCTTGAAATCGATTTAGACAGCAAATATGGAGAATTTCAGGCTCTAGAAATTGATTCAGGCGCTGAAATAGAAGAAAAATATAATTTAAATGAATCATTTTCATGGGGAGAATTAAATAAGAATTTAAAGAAAATAATTGGTGAACTAAAATGACTGAAAACACTTTACTTTTAAGACAAGTTCATCCCAGCTTTGTTCAAGATGGAAAGATTACTTCGCAAGTTTTCAGACCTACACCCAAGGATGAAAATAAACTTTCAATGTATATCTGAAAAAAATTGCTGAAGACCGTGGATGGCTTGATAAAAAAGATATTAAACAACAATAGTTTAATCAGACTGTCGATTATTATTTAAATTAACTCGGACACCGAGCGGAGTCGAGGTGTCACTTCGGCTCCGCTCAGTGACCGTATGGCTTCGATTAATGACCAAAACAAAGCTATTTAAGATTGCATCAGAAAAGACAATGACACTTTCTGATCAACTTACAAATATCAATGATAAGAAGATAATTGAGGAAATGGCTTTCAATAATCGACAGCCTGAATAGATCAACATTCATTATCAATTTTAAAAAAAACATTTATAAAAAATATCGTTATCCAAGCGAATTTCGAGGTAAAAAATGAATTTATTAATTATCAAAATTTTAGTTTCGATTTTTATGGTTATTTTTTTGGCGGAAATTGCCAAAAGGGTGAATCCTGTTTTGGGAGGGATTCTCTCAGGACTTCCATTGGGCACGGGTCTGTCGGTTTATTTTATTTCCTATGAGCAGGGCATAGACTTTTTTATTCCTGCCATCCCTTGGGGAATTGCTGCCCTGGCTTCTTCGCTCCTGTTTTGTTTTGTCTATTTTAAAGCAGGGCAATTTTTTTCCGCCGGTCGTAAGCTTTTGGGAATGTTTGGTTGTTCTCTTCTCGGCTTTCTTGTTTTTTTTCTTTCCGGTTTCGGGCTGGAGCAGATTAAAATCAACTTTTCTCTTTCACTGCTGATATTTTTTATTTTTTTTCTGGGAAATCTTTTTTATATGAGAAAAGTAAAATCCAGAATTACGATAGTCAGGCAGGAGAGCAAAAAACTGACATCTTATCAGCTTCTGATCCGGGGGCTTCTAGTAGGGCTAATCATTGTGGGGATTACAGGGCTGGGAGTCTTTTTCGGGGAAAAATGGGCAGCTATCCTCAGCTCATTTCCCTCAACCCTCTATGTTTTACTGCTGATTCTTCATTTTGACGGGAACGACCGTTATTATCCTGCTGTTATTTATGGTTTTTCCCATAGTGTCAGCACTCTGGCTGTTTTTTATCTTTCATCGGCCTTTTTTTTACCTCGGTTTGGACTCAATAAAGGTTTTATTCTAAGCTATGCATTTTCGATCTTTTATATTTATTTCTACAACAAAATTATTATTAAAAGACTGAAATAAAAATTACAGATAAAATCTTTCTGAGCTTTTGGGTAATTGAACGAAACCGAACGGACGCCTCGGCTTCACTCGGTACAAAAGGGAACTTATTTTCTAAAAACTCAAATCCATTAAATTTTTATTACTCAAAACAACAATAAGCCGAAAATAAAAGGGTACGGGAGGGTATCGATTATGAAAAAAATTTATCTTATTTTATTTATTTTTCTTTTGGTTCAAGAAAGTTTTGCTCAAAATAAAAATAAAATTCTTGAAGTAGAGGTCGAAACCCCGATTGTGATTTCGCTTTCCAACAAACAGGACGGCGGTGAATGGAGCATTGAAAAAGAAATTGAGGGACTGGAACTCACCGAAAAAAGAAAAGGATACCTTTACACCTATTTTATCTTTAAGTCTTATAAAATTCTGGAAGGCACTCTTATTTTTAAATATAAAAAATCCGGTTCAAAAGAAACTCAGTCTGATTTCACTTCTGATATTAAAAAAATTGAAAATAATGAAGATACAAGAATTTACTCGATTAAAGTCATTCCAAAATCCGCTTCTTCCGTTATTTCCAGTCTGGAAAAACAAGGAATTGAATCAGAAAAAGAAAAACCTCTGGTAGTCAGCGAAAAAGATAAAAAAACAATTGAAAAGCCCAACCAGATTAAGCTTTTTATCGAAGATTTGATCGATGAAAACCTTTTAGATGAAGCTTTCAATGAAGTTTCCCGAATTGAAGAAAATCAGGAAAATTCATCCATTGAAAAACAATGGCTGATTCAAAAAAAAATAGAAATCCTTGAAAAACAAAACAAATTCGAACAAATTTTAACTTATATCAATACAGTTCAGGAAAATTCTCAAGAAGAGAAAAAAATATCTTCATCGGACGATATTTTTATCCGGCTCAAAAAAGCTAATGCCCTCTATCGTCTCGGCAAAAAAAACGAGACAAACACTGAATTGATTTTTTTAAAAAATTACTATCCCGATGAACCCTCTGTCTATTTTGAACTGGGAAACTTTTATTTTAACGAGGGTCTTCTTCAAAAAGGCGTGAGTATGTTTGAATTCCTTCTGGCAAAGTTTGATGAACTTTCCTTTAAAGAAGATATTTATTACAAGCTGGCAAAATACTACTACCAGACTATCGGACTAAACGGTTATAACCTGTCTTATAAATATTACAAAAAACTTCTGGTTTTCGGACACATTTCTCCTTATTATCCAGAAGCAAAAAAAATGACCGAATTTCTGGAAAAAAGCTTTATTAATATCAGATGATTTTTAGGTAATTTTTAAATTTCTTATTATTATTTATATTACAATATTAATAATATCAGGAGACATGAATGAGGTTCATTATTAGAACAATTCTTTTTAACATTATACTTTTCGGCATCAGCTTCCATCTATTTGCAGGTCCTGCTTTAGATACTGTTAAAACCATCAACCAGCTCCTTGAAAAATACGATGAGAAAGCTTCCAATGCCAAAGAAATGAAAGAAAAAATCAATCAATACTTTTTACTGGAAGACATGGCAAAAAACTCTATCCGCGACCACTGGAAAAAAATGTCTGAAAAACAAAAAAAAGAATATATGAATCTGATGTTCCAGCTCCTTGAAAAAGCGGTTTATACCGACACCAGTGAAAACTTGAAAAAAGGAAAAGTAACTTACCTTTCAGATAAGATTCAGGGGAAAAAAGCCAAGGTTTTTACCAAAATCTATGTAAAATCAGAAGACATGGAGATTGATAATGATTTCGACCTCCGGAAAAACAAACTCTGGCAGGTAGCCGACCTCTATATTGATGGAGCCAGCCTGACAGAAGACTATAGAAGCCAGTTTAATAAAATTATTCTGGAAAGCGGGCTGGACGGAAATGACAACGCGCTTTTCCCCAGACTCAGAAAAGCGGTACAGGAAGACAAAGATGAGTGGCGGAAAAAACGCGATGACGAGAAAAAACAGGAAGACACTACCCAGCGCGAAACCAAAAAACGACCTACTTTACTGGAAGGTTTTTAATTTAAACGAAACTTGAATCAATGAACAAAACCGGGGACTCAAATCCTCGGTTTTTTTCTCAATTTTTCATTATTTATTCTTATTCAATCCCATTTTTATCTCTCTTTAACAATTAAATGGCTTTATCATGGTCATTGAGCGAAGCCGAACACCTCAGTCTTGCAAAGTTTTATAAACAAAACTTTTTTCTTGACTTATTCAAAAAAAAGAGTTAACTTTATAATATGTTTTAAAAATAAAACTTTATAAGTCTCTTCAAACTATTAAACAAGGGAGGCATTATGCAAGCATATTTATCCGATTTAAAAATAGGTTCAAAAGCTGTTATTACTGGCTATATCAAAGAAAGTAAATACCGACATAAGATTCTTTCCATGGGGCTGACCCGAGGAACAACTGTGGAAGTCATCCATAAAGCCCCTCTGGGAGATCCGATTGAAATCAAGCTGCGTGGATTTCACTTAAGCATCCGTAAAAATGAAGCAAAGGAAATTTTGATTTTTTATCACGAGGAAATCATTGAGCACCAGTGTCTGGGATGCAAACAAGAAAAAAAAGGATTCATGAAGCGATGGGGATGGGGGAAAAGAAAGTGCTATTCAGAATAGCCATAGCCGGAAATCCCAATGTGGGTAAAACTTCTCTTTTCAACTGGCTCACCCATTCCAATTTCCAGGTGGGCAACTGGCCGGGAGTAACGGTTGAAAAAAAAACCGGTATCTTAAATATTGGTCAGGAACAATATGAAATCATTGATCTTCCCGGAATTTATTCTTTATCCGCACATTCAACCGATGAAAGAGTAGCCAGAGACTTTATCCTTCAAGAAAAAGAGGGACCTGACCTGATTTTAAACCTCATAGACGCCTCCAATCTTGAAAGAAACCTCTATATGACCCTCCAGCTCATTGAGATGCAGGTTCCAATGCTGATTGTATTAAGCATGATGGATATAGCCGAGAACCGGAAAATAACAATAGACCAAGAAGCTCTTTCAGAATTTTTAAAAATCCCGGTTGTTTGTGTCAATCCCGGTAAAAAAAAAGGATTGGAAGAGATCAAGGAACAAATCAGCTTATCAGTTTCAAAAAAAAACATCCCCCCCCTCCTCGACTATGGAAAAGAACTGGAATCAACTGCTAAAACAATTGAAAAACTCAAAAAAGAAAGTCTTGAAAAAAACTTTCATCTCCCCCAATGGGCTTCTTTAAAAGTTCTGGAAAAAGACGAGATTGTCTATCATTTCTATCAGCAAGACAAAGAAATCCAAGCGATTATTGACGAATTCGAAAAATCAACCGGGGAAGAATCCGATATCTATCTAGCTGAAAAAAGGTATGAAGTCATTGGTAAAATAGCGTCTTATTCTCAAAAAAAAGAAATCGAGAACTACCGTTCTCACTCTGAAAAAGCAGATAAAATCATTCTCCACAAATATTTTGGAATCCCGATTTTTGTTTTAATCATGTGGATGATGTTTAAAATAGCAGTTG
Organism: Spirochaetes bacterium GWB1_36_13; assembly: GCA_001829155.1. Classification (GTDB taxonomy): domain Bacteria; phylum Spirochaetota; class GWB1-36-13; order GWB1-36-13; family GWB1-36-13; genus GWB1-36-13. Next base: position 31,962 of record MIAO01000068.1, read on the forward strand.
ATTTCGGGGGTGCTTTTATTGATTTTTTTGACCAGTTTTTCGGCACCATTTTTACAGGCGCTTTGGGAGAGCTTCTTTCAGGCTTCCCCTGGGCAAAAGTGTTTTTTGCGGACGGAATCGGGGGCGGAATTCAGACTGTTTCAACTTTTATTCCGGCTATCTTTATGCTTTTTTTTATTCTCTCCCTTATTGAAGACTCAGGTTATATGACACGCGCAGCTTTTGTCATCGACCGTTTTATGCGGCTGATCGGACTTCCGGGAAAAGCTTTTATGCCCTTGCTTCTTGGATTTGGGTGTACCGTTCCTGCCGTTTTAGCCACCCGTACACTGGAAGACCAGGACGACAGAAAAATTACAATTATGATGAATCCCTTGATTTCCTGTGGCGCCAGGCTTCCCGTTTACACTCTTTTAGCCAGTATTTTTTTCCCCGATAAAATGGGGAGCATTACTTTCAGTCTCTATTTTACAGGAATCGTACTTGCTGTTTTCACAGGTTTCTTTTTTAAAAAAATTATTTTAAAAAAAATTCATCTTTCCCCTTTTGTGATGGAACTTCCACCCTATCACCTTCCTCGATTTGGAATCAGCTTGAAATCTGCCTGGATCAGAACTTACGCTTTTTTAAAAAGAGCAGGGCTGATGATTATTCTTCTTGTCATTTTTCTTCAAATTCTCGGGAACATTCAATGGAATTTAGACGATCAAAAAGATTTTGAATCTTTTAGCAAAAACTCCCTTATCGGCGCTGTCGGAACTGTTTTCACCTACCCCTTGCGTCCTTTAGGGATTCAGGAAGAAAACTGGCCTGCCACGGTCGGGCTTTTTACCGGGCTTTTTGCTAAAGAAGCCATCATCGGGACGCTTGAAACTTCGTTTAAAGCGATGAGAAAAGAAAAAAATATCGAAAATCCCCTCCCCTTTGATTTCAAAGAAGGAGTATTCAATGCTTTTAAAACAATTCCAAAAAACCTGATCGGATTTTATGACGAAAACGGAAAGTGGCAGTCAGGACTTTTGACCCGCCTCAATTTTTATATTCCTTTCTATGATTTCTTTTCCGGTATCAAAGAAGAGCCGTCTGAATTCAGTGAAAGAGAAAAACTCAAAGAAGCATTTGAAGATAAAACCATTCATGACCCTGAAAAAAGAAAGAAAACTTCAGGAGCATCAGCCTATGCGTATCTTCTTTTTATCTTGATCTATGTGCCTTGTATCGCTGTTTTAAGCACGGTCAAAAAAGAACTGGGGACAAAATGGATGTGGATACAAATCGGATATCTGCTGACTCTGGCTTATGGAATATCGGCTTTGTTTTTTCAGACAGCCCGATGGATCATCAATGGATGAGGATGTAAAATGTTTTTAAAAGAAGTTTTAAAATGGATTGAAAAAGAAGGAACCGTCAGCCCCGATCTTTTATCTGAAAAAAGCGGGATTTCTCTGGAACAAGTCTATTTTGCCCTGGATTACTGGGCAGGGAAAGGGAAAATCACTCCTTCCGATCCCCAGAAAAAAGACTGCTCTCAAGGATGTAAAGGATGCTCTTGTTCGTTGAAAAAATAATAGAGTAAACTGATTATAAAACAACCTCCTGTCATTCCGGTTTTTGCTTGCAAAAGACCGAAATCTGAAATTGAATACATTTATTTTCAATAGATTCCAGCCTTTGTGGGAATGACAAAGTAAATAGTCGACCCTGAAAAAGTCATTTTTCAAATAAAAAATCTGAAAATTTTTTGCCCACAAACC
>MIAO01000069.1 GCA_001829155.1 Spirochaetes bacterium GWB1_36_13
TTCCGTACAGAGGCTCCCCCTGGACGGAAGCGGAAGCTGGTCATTTATGGCGGGAGAGGGTTTCAGCGAAAAGGGGGGAAGTGTTGGGCATATCCAGTTGAGGGTGATTCAGGGGATTCCCTATGTGGCTTACCGCACCTCTTTTTATCAGGAGCGGGTGGTGGTGCAGAAATACCACTACTATAAATGGGTCTATATCGCCGAACACAACGACTACGGGGAGCCCTGGGGACCGAATCCCGGGATTTCTCCCGGAATTGTTTCCGGTTACCGTTTTTTTATTGGCGAAGGAGGCCAGCTTTATCTGGCTTACAGTGATCTTACCCATTACCAGGATCTGGTGGTGAAGAGCTTTATGTATGGAAAATGGCAAAGTATCGGAAAAAGCCCGAATAAAACAGGGAACAACTACTTGGACATGTTTGTTTATCAAAACACTCCTTTTATCCTTTTCGGGGACAATGCAGCCAATGGAAGGCTTTCCGTGCTGACAGAGGGAAAAAGCTTTATCCAGAACTTCAGGAAGGTCAAAACCCCTTCTTCCAGTCTTGCTTCGGGAAGCTATGAGGGGGCTCAGACCGTTTCGCTCTCTACCGAGACAGAAGGAGCGGCAATCTACTACACTCTGGATGGAAGCTATCCCGATAAAACAAGCGGAACCCTTTATACTGCCCCTGTTTCAATTGCAAAGTCTTCTAAAATCAGGGCTGCTGCCTATAAAACCGACTGGGCGGATTCGGATGCGGCTTTGTTTGAAATCACGATTCAAAACACAGCAGCCCAGCCTTCTTTTTCATTGGTTCCCGGATATTATTCAGACGCTAAAACTCTGGAAATGAGCACGATCACGCCGGGAGCCTCGATCCGCTATACTCTGGATGGAACCATCCCTTCGCAAAGCCACGGGTTTGTTTACGGGGGAGCTCTTATTCTTTCAGAAACAGTTACGGTAAAAGCGGTGGCCTATACCGCTTCGGCTGTTTCGGATGTCAGTACTGCCCTTTATGAAATCCGCTATTGGAAAAATGCGGGCAATCCCGGATTCAGCACTGGTTCTGTTTCTAGTATTGTATTGAAAATCAGTCCTTCCGGCGTACCTTATGTTGCTTTTCTGAATAGTGCGAATGAAAAAAAAGTAACTGTGATGAAACTTTCCGGCGGAGTGTGGACAGTAGTCGGAGCGGCAGGGATTTCTGAGGGAGAAGCCGGAAGCATCTCGATGGCTTTCAACAGTGCTGGAAATCCGATTGTCGGATATCAGGACGGTGCATATATGGGGCATCTGGCGGTCAAGGAATGGAACGGGAGTGTCTGGGTGGAAAAACCGTCGGTGAGTCTTCCTGATACAGAGCTGGTAGTGGACCGAAGCAATATCAGCGGAACTATTCCGGATGATCAGTTTTATTGGCTTTCGGGAGTATTGAGCAATGAACAGAAGCCGGATGTCCGTGCTTCGTTGTTTTTCTATCAGAATCAGATTTTTGCAGGGTATCAGAGAATCTCTAAAGTAGTTTTCAAAGCGATTCAGTGCAATTCCTGCGTTAATTATTATGATGATCTTCCTAAATACTACGGAGTGGTCAATAAACCTTTTGAAATGCTTTGCAGCCCCGCTGACTGCAACCGAAGCGAAGGAGTGGTCAAAGCAGGGGTGATGGTTTTTGATGAGGGTTCACAGAGCTGGAGGCAGATGGGAGAAGAATGGGTGATTGGAAATCCCGTCAGGGTTGGTGAACTTGGAATTTTAGTATCAGGTTCTGTAGAATTCTTTGCTGAAAACAATCAGTATTATATCGCTTATAACAATCATGATGCTGATTATCGGATGAATATCCGTAAGTATTCCGAAACAGGCGGATGGGAAGTTTTGGGGGATGAAAACATGTCTTCCGGGTTTGCTTCCAATCTCCTTTTATACGGATATGAGGGAAATGTCTATACAGGATTTAATGATTACGGCGAAGGAGGAAAATTTTTCCTGAAAAAATATCTGGGAAGGTGGATAGGGGGATTTTTAAATCTTTCCACTTATGCTTCCGCTTTGACAGGAGAAGGAGAACATTTATATATTGCTTTTGTTGAAGCAGCAGGAGAAAAAATATCCATGATCAAATTTTCAGATTATACGGCACAGGTTATTGGAAAAAGGAAGTTTAGTACTCAGACAAGTTATTCTGATATTTCTATTGCAGTCTATCAGGGTATTCCTTTCGTAGCATACCGGGATGCGATGAGGGGAGGGAAGATCACAGTGATGAGGTATGAGTAGCGGGCAACATTTAAATGAACGATCCATGAGTTAGAAAGTATGATTGAAAAATTAAAAAGAGTATTCGAAGAAAATACTGAATTGAAATCAGCTTTTTATTTTATTTCTTTTCTTTCTTCATCCTTTGTAAATTTATTGTCCATGAGAAACCCGGAAATTACTGAAGATACTTATCAGCATTTTGTTTTAGATGAAAAATCGTTTCAAAATTTAAAGCCTCAGCTTGAAAAGCAAAAAATTTATTTTGAAATTGGTTCAGGAAACGGAAAATTTTTGACTGAACTGGCAGACAGCTTGAAAGACGGCTATTTTTTTGGCTGTGAAATTGACTTAAAGCGGATCAAAAAAACAATCAAAAGAATTGAAAATTTTAATCTTCCGACAACTTATCTCCATAGGGGCAGGGGAGAGGTTTTTTTAAATTGGTTTGACGACGAGAGCCTGGAGCATTTTTATATTAATTTTCCTGACCCGTGGCCAAAGAAGAAGCATTACCGGAGAAGATTTTTTTATCCTTTGGAAAATCTGGAACTGGTTATCAGAAAATTAAAAAAAGGCGGACGGCTTTATTTTGTGAGCGATCATGAAGAGTATTTCTTTTTTGCGCTCAATGAAAGGCTTTTGAAACATTCAAATCTTACAACTCCTTTTTTACAAGGGTTTGTTTATTCGCTTGAGGGATATTTTTCAACTCTTTACGAAGAAAAATTTAAAAAAATAGGGAAAGCGATTCATTATACTTATTTTGTAAAAAATTAATTTTTAAATAAATTATACTTTTTAATTGATATTCCGAATCTATTAAAGTATATTTAAAATTCCTAAATAGATATTTGAGGCTTGAAATGAAAATTTTTCAGAATTATTCTTCTTCTTCGGAATCTTTTTCTTCTAAAAATTTTCCTGTTAAAGTCTATTCAAGGGAAGATTTGTTTCATCAGTTTGAAAATTGTCTGGAAAATATCGATCATATGGTAAGCGGAATAGGGAAGAAATGGACTTTTTTTCAGATTGACCGAAATGCCTTGGAAGATATTCATGAAAAAATTGAAGTTTTATCAAAACTTTTTAATAATGCTTCTTTGAATTGTGATCATATGAGTCTCTCAGAATGTCTTAATGTGAAAAGAGTGATTAATAGCCATATTCAAGATTTAGAAGAAAAGATGTCTGATTTTTATTCCAAAGATAAGAAGAAATCTCAACCTGTGAAAGAGGAATTGTTTTACCTGAAAAGTATTTTCAGGGTTTATCACATAGAATGCATCAGCGAGAAAATTAAAGATTAGTTTTTTTTTCAAGAGGAAAAATAAGGATAAAAGAACTCCCCGAGTTTTTTTTACTTTTTACCTTGATTTTGCCGTTCAGGATTTTCACAAGCTCGTGAGTCAGAAATAAACCAAGCCCGGAACCTTCTTCTTTTTCTGATGCTCTTTTTCCCCGCGTGAAAGGAGTAAAAAGAGTTTTCATTTCGTCTTCGTCGATTCCTATCCCATTATCTTTGATCGTAAAACACGCTTTTTCTTCCTGAATAAAGGCGCTGATCAGAATTTTTCCATCAGGATTGGTGTATTTGATCGCATTAGAAAGAAGGTTGGTTAAAATTTGAAAAATCCGGTTATAATCACTTTGAAAAGAAAAATTTTCAATTTTCATGCTGATTTTATGTTTCTTTTTCAGATAGAGAGGTTCAAGAGAAGCGAGAACATATTTTACCAGCTGTCTGGCATCAATCTGAGAGTAATTTATTTTTATTTTTCCGGAATTAATTTTATAAAGTTCAATAATTTCCTGAATAATCGTCAGAAGCTGTTTCCCGTTTTTATGGATAATATCAGCGATTTTATGAATTTTTTGAGTGTCTGTGTCCTTGATTTTAGAAAGATAGTCTGAAAACCCGATAATAGCGTTCAAGGGAGTTTTGAGCTCATGGCTGATTCCTGCCAGAAGATTGTCCCTGGCTTCACGGGTTTTGGTCTGTTCGAGAATAAGAGATTGTTTTTCTTCGTAAATTTTTTTAAAAGAAAGGGTTTTATAAAAAACTCTTCCCAAGTGTGTCGAGATGTCTTTAATTCTTTCAATCTGGTTTTTTTCGAGGTGAATAATTTTGCTGAAACTGGAAAGATGAAGAAGTGCAATGACTTTTTTTTCAAAGTCAATCGGAACAATGAGATGAGTCCTGTGTTTGAGAAGGTCAATTGATTTTCTGTCGTAATCTGAAATAGAATAATATTCGGGGTTGAAATTGAGCACATCGTCAAAAAAAATCACCAAATTCTGCTGGGCGACAAAAACAGAAATACCGCCGGTCAGATCATAGGGGATTTCCATATTTTCAATTTCTTTTAAGGTTTCTTCAGGAATATGCGGAATATAGAGTTTGTAAAATTTGAGAATTTTTTTTTCGTAATCAACCAGTTGAAGACCTACTCCTTCAAACCCATAGTCTTTCTCAATCGATTTTAAAGTAAAATCCAAAATCTGGCTGACTTCTTCAAAAGTATCGAGTTCCGGAGAAATGCTTTTTAAATAATTCATATTATCTGGAAGATTTGTCTGCATTTTATCCCATAATTTTTTAATTATAATTTAAATAATAAATATAATTGAGAAAAAATCAGAAAAGAAAAAAATCTTGAAGAATGTTGATATGAAAAAGAAGTTTTAAGTAAATCGTTCTCAAATATCTACTTTGTTTATTCTCTAAGAAAATAAAAAAGTTAAAAAAATATTCTTTTTCAAAATTGTTTTGTTTTTATATCATAGATTTTCTTATTAAATTTAATGGCATCAGATTTAAAAAGATATAAAATTATTGGAGGTTTCAGTGGAAAATATGACTATTCTCGTTCCAGTTCTTGGAGCAGTAGGACTTATTTTTTCTTTGCTGATTTTCTTTTCTATCAAAAGAAAAGATGTGGGTACTGAAAAGATGAAAGAAATTATGACAGCTATTTCAGAGGGAGCGATGGCTTTCTTGAAAAGAGAATATATTTCTCTTTTCTTTTTTGTGGTGGCTGTTTCTGTTTTACTCTTCATCGGAATTAACTGGCAGAGTGGAGTTTCTTTTCTAGTGGGAGCTGTTTTTTCTGTATTAGCAGGTTTAATTGGAATGAGAGCAGCAACAGCGGCAAATGCAAGAACGGCGCAAGCCGCAACGAAAGGACAGGCGCAGGCTTTGGATGTAGCGTTCAGCGGCGGTGCGGTTATGGGGCTTTCTGTAGCGTCTCTTGGTCTTTTGGGATTGGGTGTCCTTTACATGATTTTTGTTGACCTGACTGACGCGGCTACAATTAAAAGCACAATCGGATATATTGCCGGATTTGGAATGGGGGCTTCTTCTATCGCTCTTTTTGCGAGAGTAGGCGGCGGAATCTATACAAAAGCGGCTGATGTCGGCGCTGACTTGGTGGGAAAAGTAGAAGCTGGAATCCCTGAAGATGATCCAAGAAACCCTGCTGTCATCGCTGATAATGTAGGCGATAATGTAGGTGATATCGCAGGTATGGGAGCAGATATTTTTGAATCCTATGTAAACTCAGTGATCGCGACCATTACAATCGCTGCGACTTCCGGGTTTATCTCAGGAATTAAAGATGTTATGTTTTATCCGATCTTCATTGCTTTTGTGGGTTTAATCGCATCTATTTTAGGAATTTTCTCTATGAAAGTTTTTAAAAAAATGAATCCTGCGGCTGCTCTTAGAAACACAACTTTTATTGCGGCGATTTTGACTTTTGTCGGAGCTTTTGTTGGAAATAAACTTTTCCCGGGAGTCGGACAGTTTTCAATTGAAAAAGCAAAATGGGGATTTGAATACGCTCCGTTTTTAACTATCGTAATTGGAAGTTTAGTCGGTATTTTTATCGGATTGGTTACTGAGTGGTACACTTCGGCTTCTCCTGTGAGGAAAATCGCTGAAGCTTCTAAAACCGGTCCTGCAACCAATATTATCTCAGGTCTTGCAACTGGAATGGAAAGTACTGTTGTGCCTATTATATTGATTGCTCTGGGAATTTTCTTCTCTTATATGTTTGCAGGTCTTTATGGAATCGGTCTTGCGGCAGTCGGTATGCTTGCAACTGTTGGGGCGACTATGACTGTGGACGCATATGGACCGATTGCGGACAATGCGGGCGGTATTGCTGAAATGTCTGGGCTTGGGGAGAATATCAGAAAAATCACAGATCAGCTGGATGCTATTGGAAATACAACTGCGGCAGTTGGAAAAGGATTTGCGATCGGATCGGCAGCGTTGACCGCTCTTGCGCTTTTTTCAGCGTTTGGTTCTGCGATTCAGGAAAAAACTGGATTTGATGTTGTTTCTAAAATGAGTATCGTGGATCCTGTGGTGATTATCGGTCTTTTTATCGGGGCGGTTCTGCCTTTCCTTTTTGGAGCTTTGACAATGGAAGCAGTAGGACAGGCGGCGATGGATATGGTCAATGAAGTGCGAAGACAATTTAGAGAAAAACCGGGAATCATGCTGGGAACTGAAAAACCAGACTATAAAACTTGTGTTGATATCTCAACTAAAGCAGCGATCAAAAAAATGGTGGCGCCGGGTCTTATGGCAATCATTATCCCGATTGCGGTCGGATTTCTTTTTATGGAAGACGGATATAAAGCGTTGGCAGGACTTCTGGCAGGCTCAACCGTAACAGGAGTGTTAATGGCTCTTTTTATGGCAAATGCAGGGGGAGCATGGGACAATGCAAAAAAATATATTGAAGCTGGAAAACTGGAAGGACACAAAAAAGGTTCAGATGCTCACAAAGCAGCGGTTACAGGTGATACTGTAGGAGATCCTTTCAAAGACACTTCAGGTCCATCTCTTAATATCTTGATCAAACTTATTTCAATTGTATCATTGATTATTGCGCCGTTAATTGCAAATATGGCAAAATAATTTTTAAAAAAATCCAAAAAGCGGCGGAAGCCTTCCGCCGCTTTTAAAATCCAAATTTTTATCCTATTTTTATACTGAAATGATTTTAAATTGCAAAAAAACGACCCCTTCTTGTCATTCCCGCGAAGGCGGGAATCTATTGAAAATAATAGTTTTAAGTCTCAGATTCCGGTCTTTTGCAAGCAAAAGCCGGAATGACAGGTTTGCATTTTATATTCAGTTGTTTATATCTTGCTTGACCAAAAAATCCATAAAATAGATTTTTAATTGTGTACTCCTTCAATTTTGGCTTATTTTTTTTGTTTGAGAGCTTAAAAACCATTATCTTTTATTATGAAAATAAAAAAGGATTCTGAAAATGATAACAGTTGAAAAAAGAGTCTCTCGCTTGGAAAAAGTCCTTGCCAATTTCATACAATTTGTCCAAAAAGACATTGAAGAATCCAAAAAATCGCGTGAAAGAAGCGAAAAAGAAATGAAAGAGTTCAAGGATGAAATGAAAGAGTTCAAGGATGAAATGAAAGAGTTCAAGGATGAGATGCTTGAATTTAAGGATGAGATGAAAGAGTTCAAGGATGAGATGCTTGAATTTAAGGATGAGATGAAAGAGTTCAAGGATGAGATGCTTGAATTTAAAGATGAGATGAAAGGTTTTAAATATGAAATCAATAAAAAATGGGGCGAGCTTTCTCATAAAATGGGGACATTGGTAGAAGATATCGTAATGCCTAACCTTCCTTTTATTGCTGAAAAACACTTTGGACTTAAAAAAGAGGATTTGATTCTTTCTATGTCCAACCCGCATAAGAAAAAGCCGGGTGATAAACATTTTACCAAAGAATTTGACGCAATATTGGTTTATGAAACTAAAATTGTTTTAAATGAAACAAAATCAACGCCGAGAATAAGCTATGTGAATGATTTTGTAAAATCTCTGGAAAAAAAAGAATTTTTTGAGTATTTTCCAGAATACAAGGGTTATGAAATTATCCCTGTCTTTTCGGCGCTTTCTATTCCTGAAAACATTGTCAAGCATCTGACCCGGCATAAGATTTATGCGATGGCAATGAACGAAGGAACAATGCAGCTTCTAAACTTCGTATAATGTAGATTCTCTACCGCTTTTTTATGTTTTCACCGTCTTTCATTTGATAGTTTTTTCCAGACAAATGTTTTTCCATAAAAAAAGCAATGAAAATAAAAACAGGGAGAGAAAAAAGAGTTCTGAGAAGAGTGAATTTGAAGCCCAGAAATTGAATCTCAAAAGAAAGCATGGGGATTTTTAAAGTTGAAAAAGCTCCGAGATAGATAAAAATATTTCTGATTGAAGAACCTTTTTTCCATAATAGATAGGCAACCGGAAATGCTCCGTAAAGAGGTCCTGCCTGAAGCATGGCAAGAAGAATCACCCAGGGAGTACCCTTCCAACCTGAATCGTTGCCAATATGCCGGGTAACCCGTTCTTTTGACACAAAAGCATCAAAAAGACCGATCAAAATAAAAAGAAAAGGGAGAAAAGAAATCATTTCCAGAAAAAAATCCAGAAAATGATTCCATGATTTTTTCCCCAATGTTATGTTAAAGAGATGAGAGAACACAATAAAGAGAAGAGCAAAGAATGAAATCAGCAAATCTGCGCGGTTTTTTTTTAAAAATTCTTTCATAAATACTCCCAAAGTACTGCCATGATCATGCCAATGATGAGAGAGCCCATTAAACTGAGACAGTTTCTTAAAAGACTGACTTTCCATCCGAAGAAACTGGCTTCAATTTTGAGCGTAACCGTTCCTACCATCATTAAAGTAGTCATGAATACAGCTAAAACACCGTAGCCAACCCCCATTTTTACTAAAACACTGCCAAGCGGGAATGCGATAAAGCCTGGAATCATAGCAATAGAGCCTGTGAGAGCAGCTATCCCGTATCCTTTCAATCCTGAATCTTTTCCAAGAAACTCAATAATTTTTTCCTGAGGAAAAAGACTGAAGACAAAAGAAACCAGAAACAAAAGAGAAACAAAAGGGAAAAAAAGATTTAACAACAGCGTTAACCCTTTTTTAAGCCCTCTGATTGTCTTTTTTTTATCAAAAAACCAGAGACTGACTGTCAGAATAAAGGTAAAAATACTAAGTAAAATCATTTTTTTCTTTTTCCAGCTTTCCTGTTTTTTATTTTAATAAGAATAAAACTTATTCCTAAAACACATAAAATCATGAGAATAGAAGTAAAAATATTATTTAGGAGAGCGGGATAAATAAGGAGAATCGCCCCTAAAAATAACATCATCAAGCCTGAAACCAATTTCAAGTTTTCTCCCTGACTTTCGGAAAGTTTTTTGGAACCGAGAGTGACGGTAAAAATAATCACAATAATGGTGAGAGGAACGATATAAATCAGATTGTAAAAAATCAGATAAAGGTAATAGGAAAATCCGGAAAGTTCATGCTGGGTCAAAACCCGGGTATAAATCATTGGAAATCCTGCGGTGCAAAGTAGTTCGTAAGAGTTTGCGAGAATTGCGAGGACAACTGTTCCCGCTGTCATAGAGATCAGGGAATCGGCTTTGAGAAGTTTTCTCATTCGGTCAAAAAGTTTCGGTTTTGCTTTTTCAGGGATGGAAAGAGAAGCGCCCTTTTTGAAGAAGAAAAAGTCCTTGATATTAAAACCCGCAATTACTAAGGCGATAATACCTGTAATAACGGTTATAATCACCGCGTTTCCGATGTAGTTGAAAAGATTAAACCAGGCAGCCATAAAAAGAAAATAGATAAGGCCTGAAAAAAAGACAAAAACCAGCCCGATAAAAAGCATCCTTTTTCTGGAACGGGCGTGAATCAGCATTCCGAGAAGGATGAAAAGAACAAAAAAAGCGCAGGGATTAAAGCTGTCGAGAGCTGCAATGATAAGGGTAAAGACAGGAAGAGCCATGGTTGTCGTATCAATGGTTCCAATCAAAGGCAGGGCGATTGTTTTTGAATCCTGTGTTTTTTGTCCGTTTAAAAGTTCGGGGTGATCAAGAACGCTTTTCGGATCAATACAGGCATTTTGAAGGCATTTGATAATCTGCTTTTCTATTTGAGGCCGGTATTCATCTGCATAGCCTTCAAAGACTTTTTCTCCGATAATAGTAGTGGGCACAGCGCCTCCAGAGAGTTTGTAGGCGGCCGCCATTCTTTTATAAAAATGCTGATTGAAGGAATTTTTCCAGATTTCAAAGCTCTTAACTTCAATATTTGGATATTTGATTTTCATTTCTTCCAGAAAAGGTTTTTCATGCGCACAGTGAGGACATCCGTCTCCCCAGAAAAAATAAATAGGAAGAGTTTTATCTTGTGAATAAAGCGGGGAAGAAAAAAACAGACTCAAAAGAAAGAAAATTTTGACAGTAGTGAATGTTTTTTGATGCATATTATTCTCCATTGGGCAGTAAAACTGTTTTTATTTTCTAAAAAATATCAATTTAAACTGAAATTGTCAAGTAAATCCCAAGCCCGATCATCACAACGCCTCCGATTTTTTCAATCAGTTTTTGATAGTTTTCAAAGCGTTTTATTTTGCTTAGAAAACCGGCAAAGCTTCCTGCCAAAAGAAGAGGAATACTCCGCCCCAAGGCAAAAACTGTCATTTTTTCAGATCTCTCCTTTTTTTAAAAAATCAGCTGAAAAAAGCTCCGTATCCCATTCCGACGAGAGTGGAAAGGACAATAACGATTCCCGCATAAACCAAAGTTTTTTTCCATCCCAGTTCGCTTTTGATGACCAAAAGAGAGGGGAGAGAAAGCGAGGGACCTGCCAAAAGAAGAGCAAGCGCCGGACCTTTTGCCATTCCTGCGCCGATGAGTCCCTGCATAATCGGGATTTCAGTGAGAGTGGCAAAATACATCAGAGCTCCTGAAAACGAAGCAATAAAATTGGAGAAAAGTCCATTGTCTCCCACAAGCGAAGTAATCCAGTTTTGAGGGATCAACGCAGGCTGCCCTGGTCTTCCAAGGAGAAAGCCCGCAATGAGGACGCCGGCAAAAAGAAGAGGAATGATCTGAATCCCGAAATCCCTTGCCTGAGCAGTCCATTCCTTGATCTCATCTTTTTTAAACCAACGATAGACTGCATATAAAAGAACAATACCAAATAAACCGCTGATCCAGTATTTAAACTGATAAATCGTATCCCAGAATCCTAAACTGCCTTTCGAGGGCGCCCAGTTTAAAAAAATAAGGATTCCGATCATGGAAAGCATGAAAATCAGGTTTTGAGAAAGTTTTCTCGGTTTTTCTGAATCTGTTTTTTGAAACATTCCCATATCATCCAGGCGTTTTTGATCTTCTTTTCTGAAAAAAAGATGCATCAGAAGCCCGATCACGACTGAAAAAACAACGGCAAAAATGGTTCGGGCAGCCCCGATTTCAAATCCGAGGACCCTTGCTGTCAAAATAATTGCCAGAATATTGATGGCAGGTCCTGAATAAAGAAAGGAGACCGCAGGGCCTAGTCCTGCTCCTCGTCTATAAATTCCTTTGAAAATAGGCAAAACAGTGCAGGAACAGACTGCGAGAATGGTGCCTGAAACTGATGCAACCGAATAAGCAACCCATTTTTTAGCTTTTGGACCCAAATAAGCAATCACAGACTGCTGATCCAGAAAAAGCGTAATGCCCCCAGCGATAAAGAAAGCGGGAACCAGACAGAAAAGAACATGTTCGTGGGCATATTCTGAGAGCATGAGAAAAGATTCTTTAAGCCCCTGTCCGGCAGGCGTCATGCTGAAATCGGGAAACCAGCCCTGAAACAAAATAAAAAATTCTTGAAATGGAATCAAATAAGCTGCCAGAAAAACAAGAAAGACTAAAAATATTTTTTTATTTCCAGACATATCAAGCCTCTTTAATTTTTTTGGCGAGCTCCTGAATCAACTCTTCATTGACCGGAGTGGCTCCTTTTTGCATTCCCAATTCAGTCATCAAAACTTGTTTGTAATTCTTGATTCCCAGTTTATCAAATATTTTTTTCCCGCAGGCAACAGGGCATCCGTCTAAAATCAGGTTTTCATCCGTTGATTTTGCAGATTCGATAAAGCCTGATAAGTCAGCTCCCAAAGCAGCAAGGCAGGTCATGGCTCCAAAACGCTGTCTGGCTAAAAGACGGGCAGTCTGGTCGGCGGCGGCTCCCGTATTGGCAGCTCCCGAACAGGCATAAATCAGGGTTGCTTTTTTTTCGCTTGAACATCCACAGGACATCATACCCTCCTTTAATATTTTGATAATTATAAAAATATTAAAATAATTTATAAAAAGCAATTTTTTTATAAAAAAAGAGGGTTTATATACGCAGATGAATATAAATTGCAAATTTTTTCAGTACAATACCTCTTAAAGCCCGCCATTTTTTAAAAACTTAAAAATAGTATAGGACTCTTCCTTCCATTTTATAAAAACTCGTTTTTTCAGCAAATTCTGAACTTTTTGTACCGTAAAAACCGCTTCCCCGTAAATTGAGTTCGAAATTGGTGAAAAGAATATAGAGTAAATCTAAAGAAAGGGTAAAACTCTTGTCCTGAATATTCAAAATACTGGTTAAAGAAGAAGTCAGATAAAGGATATTGAAAGGTTCTTTCTGGCTTATTTTCAGATAAAAATAATCTTTCATCGGATTGGGTCTTGCGAAACTGTTTTTAAAAACCGTATCGGCTTGAATCAAAAGAGCATCAAGATTTGAAGCCAGATAGTTTGAGTAGCCGGTATGAACGAGGCTGTAAAAAGCTTCCATCTCTCTTTGAGTCATCCCGTTTGAATTGTGATAGTATTCAAAAAACAAAGTCAGATCAAACTCTGTGACATAACGGATCCCCCCCAAAATTTGAAACTCATCCGATATTTCGGTGGATAAAATCGTTTTTTTGGGAGAGTCAAAAATATAGGCCGCTTCACCGTGAATTTCAAAATTAGAACCCAAATTCCTGGAAAAATCAATTCCAAATCGGTTTGTGCGGCTTGGACTGATCAAAGCAATTAAATCAATATCAGTATCCAATAAAAGAAAATAGGCTTTGAAAGCAAAATTCCAATTATCCTCTTTTCCAAAATCACTGTTCAAAGACTCATAAACAGGGAGAAGAACGGAAGTCAGAGAGAAGACTTTTAAGTCTTTGTCGAAAGTAAAAGTCAGGTCAGTGATGAAAACAGTAAAGCCTTCGAGAGCTGCTTCAGGATCATCGAGGTTTTTAGGGCGGTCGAGAAAAGCCACGGGATTGAAAGCATAACCCTTGCCCCATTTTAAGGTATCTTTGCCGGCTTTAAAGGTGAGAAAATCGAAAGGGCTTAATGAAATACGCGCATTATAGAGATTGAGTTTTTCCTTCCATTCCCCGCCGTCATAAGAAAGTTCTGTGTTGACCTTGAGATAAGCGTTGAAAAAATCGACAGAGTATTGCAGATCGGCTTGAGCTGTAAAACTGTTGTTTATAGCGATTGATTTTTTATCCTGATAATAATTTAAGAAATAAAAGGCGTGATCTTTGGCTAAAAAAGACAAGGAGGAGTTCATTTCAATAAACCCTCCATAACTCAAAGCAGATTTTTCATATTCTTCGGGATCAAAAGAATAGTCTTCTTGGGAGAATCCAGATAAATAAATTAAAATCAAAAAGATCATCAAAGCAGAGTGGAAAATTTTCATTTTCTTAATTCCTCAATCCGCGATATGTAATTGAGAGTGAAAAATTCATCACTGGATATTTTGGGTTTGATTTTCGCAAAGATAATAATTGATTTGTAGTTTTTATAAAGGGGGCTGTCTGTTTCGATCACTGAAGGGCGGATGATTCCATTTCCAAAGTCTTTGATGTTTTTAAAATAAATTGTTTTGATGAGCATTTCTTTTTCAGTGAGGCACTCAATTTTGAGAGGAAGTTTCTTTTTTTTATCCATCCAGATTTTGAGTTTATCGTAGGCGACTGTTTTGTTTTTTGCTTTGAGAAAAAGAAGGGTTTCGCTTCCGCTTTCATCGATTTGAATCACATTGTATTCTGTGGAATAGTCTAAACTCAAAATATCTGAATTGTTGAAAATTCCCCCTGTCACAGATTGAAGAGAGGTGATTCGAACGGGTTTGCCGACATTCGGGATATAAAGCCACATGTTTTCACCGAGCCTTAAAGTCGTTCTTCCCTTCTCGCTGGCAGGAGAAATAAAAAGCCCGATAATTTTATCCACCCCTTTTTTGACGGTCCAAAGGACAAATTCTTTCTTGGAGCCGTCTGGTTCTTCGTTGATGATTTTTCGATAGGTTTCATAAGATTCAGGGTTGAGATTCCGATCCATTTCTTTCAAAAGTTTATTTCCGTCGGTTGAAAAACTTTCCAATGAAAAAAGGAAGCCTAAAAACAAAAAGAGGAATGTTTTTTTAAAAAATTGAGTTTTCATTATTTTTCTCCTTGTTTATACATGTCTTAAAGCTTCGACAGGTTCCATTTTAGAAGCTTTTAAGGCCGGAATGAAACTTGCAAGAATCGAGACAAAAACGACAATCAGACTGACGGATAAAATATCGTTTCCCCCGATTTCAGGCAAGAGGAGGATTCCTTTCATTTTTCCAAAATTAAAAGGTATTTCAAGAATCTTGATGATTTTGATCAATCCGGCACCGAGGATAAGACCTGAAAAAGTCCCGAGAATACCGATCAAAAAACCTTCGGCAAGAAAGAGGGATAAAATCTTTTTCGGTGTTGCGCCGATTGCTGAAATCGTTCCAATCTCTCGAATCCTTTCATAAACGGCCATGGTCATAACATTCATGATACTAATTAAAACAATGGCAATCATAATGATTTTAATAAACAAACTCATCAAATCAATCATCTTCGCAATATTGCCGAATCCAACAAGCTGATCCCAAGTGTGAATCTCCAGAAATTGCTGGTTGCCGGGCAGTGATTTTAATAAATTTTTGAGTTGTTTTTCTATACTGGCTAAATGTTTAAAATCAGTGAGACGGAGAGAGAACTCACTCATCTGGGTTTTTTCAATCCGGAGTAATTCCATAGCGTCTTCAAAATGAATATAAGCGTCTCTTGAGCCTGTGCCGCCCAAATTACTGACTAAAGAAGAGATCAAAAACTGTTTCCCATTGACCGAGCCGTCTTTATTATTGGCGATCAAAACAACGGTATCGCCTTCTTTGAGATCGAGTCCCTTGGCTGTGATTTCAGGTATCCAGATTTCTCCAGGAATAAGGACTGCCTCTTCCTTGATTTTTGATTTTAACAGGGGCATTGTTTTGAGTTCAAGAAGAGGATCGATTCCATTGATTCTGATACTGCTGGTGGCGTTGAAGTTTGAGAGCATCCCTCCAAAACGGATTCGTTTGGTAAAACTCTCGATTTGAGGTATCTGTAAAATTTTTTCTTCAATCATTTTGAGTTCTTCAAGTGTGAAATTCAAGTCTAAGGGGTTATTGTCGATTGATTCCACATATCCTTTTTTATGAATCTGAAGATGTCCAATGGATGAATCGGTGATTTGACCGATCATCATATTTTTGAAAGAACCGGCAATCCCGATAAAAAGGAGCACAGATAAAACTCCAAGCGTGATCAAAGACAAGGTGAGAAGAGATCTTCTTTTTTGTCTTCTTAAGTTTCTTAACCCTATTTTTAAAAGATTCATCATTTCAGGCTCCTTTTATTTCTTTTCTACTGGTAATCAACCCGTCTTCAAGCGTGTAAATCAATTCTGCTTCTCCTACAATTTTAGGGTCATGGGTTGAAAAAATAAAACTGGCTCCAAAATCATTTTTAATCTTTTTCATGAGATGA
>MIAO01000070.1 GCA_001829155.1 Spirochaetes bacterium GWB1_36_13
AAAAAATCTTTAGGGTTTTCCAGGGTTGACAAACAGATTGATAGAACAAAGATTCCTAATCCTTGCCACAAAAAAAAATTGCTACCAAATCCTTCCCGACCTCCCGACCCAGAATTTTTTTATTTAAACAAAATCACTTTTTTATTATATTTATTAGAAATGATGATGAAAAAAAACAACCGCAAACTCTTTTTTTTTATTTTATATTTATGGATTATCCTCATTCTTTTTTCTATCCATTTTTTTATTGAAATTCAGAACAAAACATTGGAATTATCTATTTTTATTTTTTTAACAGCTTTCATCAGCACAATTTATTACCGTTATTTTTTAGTTGAAAAAGTGCAGAAAGAAAAAAAACTCTCTTTGGTTGAAAATCGTTTAAAAAGTGAACGGGCAGTGGTAGCGGCAGCTCAGATTCTTTTATCTGAAACCGACCTTAAGCTTTCTCTGGAAAAAATGCTTTTTCACCTTTTAGACCTTTCAGAGGTATCAAAAGTTTCTTTTTTTGAAAATAAAGAAGGGGCAAATTCCTATAAAAGTTATTTAAAAGCTCAATCAATAAACGAAAAGAAAATTATTTCCGGTTTTAATCATTCAGAGATTTGTTTTTTTAATCAGCTGTCACGCTGGAAAAAAGAGCTTTCCACCGGAAACCTTATCATTAATTCTTATCAAAATCTGCCTGAAAACGAAAAAGAATTTTTTAAAGATTCAAAAGATTTGAGCCTGCTGGCTGTCCCTGTTTTTTCAGATTTACAATGGACAGGCTTTTTATTATTTGAAGATATGATAAAAAACAAAGATTGGGAACCGGACGATATCTTATTAATCCTGACTGTTACTGATCTTTTGGGCGCAATTTTAGCCAGAGAAGCCGCGAAAGAAAAAATAAACAGTCAGAATATTTTTTTAAACACTATCATAGAATCCCTTCCTCATCCTTTTTGTGTGATTGACCCTGAAACCTATCAGATAAAAATTGCCAATCATGCCGCTGTTAAAAACAATCACGATACTCTCAATACCTGTTATTCTCTTACCCATTCCCTGAATAAACCCTGCTCAGAAATGAATTATCTTTGCCCCCTAGAAGAAATCAAAAAAACAAAAAAACCAATCATACTGGAACACATTCATTACAATCAAAAAAATGAGCCTTTTTACGCGGAAATTCATGCCTATCCTATTCTCAATGAAAAAGGCGATTTAACTGAAGTGATAGAATACAGTCTTGATGTCACAGAACAGAAAAAAATTCAAAAAGTGATTGAAAATTTTAATAAAAAACTGGCTGAATCCAATGATTCATTGAAAAACTTTGCTTCTATCGCCGCCCATGATTTAAAGGAACCGCTTCGCATGATTTCAAGCTACCTTTATCTCCTTGAAAGAAAGTATGCCAATGCTTTGGATCAGGACGCAAAAGACTTTATTGCATTTGCTGTTGATGGGGCGAATAGAATGAAATCCCTTATTGAAAATCTTCTCAATTATTCAAAAATTGATTCCGATGAAAAACCTTTTAAAACAGTTTCTCTCAATTCTGTTTTTCAAAAAGTTTTAAAAAACCTTGAAGTCTTAATCACTGAAAGCAACGCCAAAATTATTTATCCATCATTCCCGGAAGTAATGGGAAATGAAAGCATGCTGATCCAGCTTTTTCAAAACCTTTTGAACAACGCTTTAAAATTCAGAAAAAAAGAAGTGCTGCCGGAAGTAACCGTTTCATTTATAGAAAAAGAAACTTGTTTTGAGTTTATGATTCATGATAATGGAATCGGTATTGCTGAAAAGGATCAGAATCTGATTTTTCAGATTTTTACGCGCCTTCACACCCGCAAAGATTATCCTGGAAACGGATTAGGTCTGGCTGTCTGTGAAAAAATCATTGCCTGCCATAAAGGAAGAATCTGGGTTGAGTCAACACCCAGTAAAGGCTCCAGTTTTTATTTTACCTTAAATAGTCAACCCTGAAAAACTCAAATTTTAAAACAACCCTGCACGATGCAGGGGTTCCCCGTCCGACTTGTCCTTAAAGACTTAAGGATAAGGGGTTAGGGGGTTGGATTTGAAAGTAGCTGGAATAGTCTTGAAATATTGACAAAGAGATAGAAAATCTTGCAAATTTCCTGCTTTTTTTTTATGATTTATTCTTTACTGTAAAAGATTTTTTGACTTTTTCAGGGTTGACGAAATAAATAATAATTTTATTTTTTTGATGTCAAAAATATTTAGATTAAATTTAAAATTATGAAAGAAATAAAAGACTATTATAAAATAATGTTAGACTCTTCTCAGGAGATTTTTCTGATTTATGAAAAAAAGACTCTGAAAATCCTTTATGCCAATCAAAGACTGGAAGAAGTTTTTCAGATCCCTGCTCATTCGATTTATGAAAAACCTGATTTGATGTATGAGAAAATGATTAAAAAAAACACTTTTCAATCCCATTTAGAACAAATTTCTCAAAAAAATCAATCTTCTGATTTTTCTCTTTCTTTCAGTTTAAACGACAAAATCCTTTATTTTAATGCTTTTTTTTTCCCGATCGATTCCAAATCGATTGGACTGCGCCTGACAGATGTTTCAGAAAAAAAAATGACCGAACAAAAACTTTTTGAATCTGAGAAGGCAAGAAGCCGATTAAACTATCTGATCGGTCATGATCTTAAAAATCCTCTGGTGGGCATTAAAGGGCTTTCTGATTTTATTCATTCTGATTTAAAAAACAACAATCTGAAAGAAGCCGAACAAAGCATTTCCTTTATTCAGGAAGCGAGCAGAAATTATCTTGCCATTGTTGAAGCGGTCAGCCGGAGTGTAAAACTTTATTATAGTGACTTCCCTCTTGAAAAAACTCATAACTGCCTCATTGCCTTGATAGAAAGCTGTATTTTAAGTTTCAGAAAACAAAGCGAACCAAAAGAAATTGAAGTTATCTTTGAACCGGAAGATGAAACTCTGATAGCAGACTTTGACCTGACTGCTCTGAAAGAAATATTTTCCCAAATTTTTTCCAATGCTTTAAAATTCAGTTATAAAAAAGGGAAAATCATTCTCTCGATTGAAAAAAAAGAACGCTTTATCGAAATCTCGGTCGCTGATGAAGGAATCGCGATTCCCGAATCCATTAAAAATCATATTTTTGAGCCTTTCACTGATTCCAAACGGCTCGGCACTGCCGGAGAGCACTCAGTCGGGATCGGTCTTGCCATCGCAAAAAGACTGGCTCTTCTCCATGGATTGGAAATTGATTTTGAAAGTGAAGAAAAAAAGGGAACCCGGTTTATGATCCGCATCCCTTATTAAATTAAAAAAAACTTTTTAACGCTTTTGAAAGCCTTCTCATCCCTTCATCGATAACAGCTTCACTTGAATTGGAAAAATTGAGCCTGAGCGCATTGTCCCCTCCTTCCAGATAAAAAGGACTGCCGGGGACAAAAACAACATTTTCCGCCACCGCTTTTTCAAAAAGCTTCATAGAAGAGATGAACGAAGGAAGCTCGACCCATAAAAACATCCCGCCTTCCGGCCGGGTGTAAGAAATACCTTTCGGAAAATACGCTTCAATAGCCTCCACCATCTTTTCTCTTTGTTTTTTATAACTTTCTTTAATTTTATTAATATGATTTTCAATATTATAATCTGTCAGATACTGCATAACAACCCGTTGGGAAAAATAATTGGTATGAAGATCAGCGCCCTGCTTTGCAATTACCAGCTTATTCATAATTTCTTTTTGCGCACAGACCCATCCGATCCGAAAAGAAGGCACCACTGTCTTCGAAAAAGACCCTAAAAGGATTCCCCCCTCTTCCATAAACGATCTGACAGGGGGAATATCATTCCCGATAAACCGCAGATCTCCATATGGATTGTCTTCAATAAAATTGACCGAATACCGGGTTAAAAGCTTTGCCAGTTCTTTCCTGTTGGAAAGAGAATAAGTAATTCCAGAAGGGTTTTGAAAATTGGGCACCCCGTAAAAAAATTTAATTTTATCTTTTTTCAAGACTGTTTCAAGTTCATCCAGACAAATCCCGTCTTCTTTCAAAGAGACTGAGCGAAACTGGGGCTGATAAAGAGAAAAACACTGAATCGCCCCCAGATATCCGGGTTTTTCAATCAGAATTTGATCCGAGTGGTTGATAAATATTTTCCCCAGAAGATCCAGCGCCTGCTGAGAACCATTGGTAATCAGGATTTCCTCAGGGTCTATCTTGAGGGAGTGTTTTTCATAATACCTTTTTGAGATATATTCCCTTAAAGGATAATACCCTTCAGTTGTGCTGTACTGGAGGACATTTTTCCCGTCGGATTCCAAAACCTTGACAGCCGCTTCCTGAATTTCTTTGATAGGAAAAAGATTGGGATTGGGAAGCCCTCCCGCAAATGAAATAATCTCTGGATTTTCAGTTACTTTTAAAATTTCCCGAATAAATGATTTTGGAACATGATCCATCCGGCTGGCAAAATATTTCATTATTTCTGCCCTGTTTTTTTAATAATATGGATTCCGAATTGAGTTTTGACCAATCCGCTGATACTTCCCGTACCCATTTTAGACACAGCTTCCTCAAATTCCTTCACCATTTTACCCGGTCCGAACCAGCCCAGGTCACCGCCCTTGCTCTTACTCGGACAAGTCGAAAATTCCTTTGCCAGAGCGCTGAAACTCCCGCCGCTTTTTATTTTTTTTAAAATATGATTTGCCAGTTCCTGATCCTTGACCAGAATGTGGCTTGCTCTGTATTCCATTTTATTAAAACCCTTTTATCTTGTATGTACTGTTTGAACTTTCCGAAGCTTTTTTTCAATCGCATTCATAACAATCGACTCCGTAACGGCTTTTTTATCCAGAAGCCTCACTCCTTTTGCCAAAAACCCGTCTGTGACGCCTGTCAGGGAAAAAATAACCTTATCTGTTTTCACCATATCGTCCAGCTTGATGACCTGATTTAAATCTTTAATTCCCATATTCTGGCAGCGTTTCACTTCAGCCTCATTTTCCGCCCAGAGTTTGCCCTGAAAATCTCCGCCCAGACATTTTGCCGCGCAGGCCGCCAAAACTCCCTCGGGAGCGCCGCCGATCCCAAAGAGAATATCCATATCAATATCTTCTATTCCCGCTCCTATGACTGGAGATACATCCCCGTCTGTAATCAAAGTAACCCTTGCCCCGAATTTTCTGGCTTCATTGACATAGCTTTGATGACGGTCACGGTCAAGCATGACAATATTGATTTCTTCCGGTTTCTTTTTCAAAGCTTCCGCTATCTGATTTAAATTGACTGTCAGAGATTTGCTTAAATCCAGAGATCCTTTTGCCTTCGGTCCGACTCCGATTTTCATCATATACATGTCGGGAGCATTTAAAAGACAGCCTGATTCCGCAACTGAAATGACCGTAATTGCATTTTCCCGGTTTTTTGCCGTCAAGGTTGTTCCGTCTAGAGGATCTACCGCAATATCAATCTTTTCACCGCCGGTTCCCAGTTTTTCGTTGATATAAAGCATGGGCGCCTCATCCATTTCCCCTTCGCCGATAACGACTGTCGCGCTGACTGGAAGAGTGTTTAAAAGGTTTCTCATCGCCTCGGTTGCAGCCTGATCCGCTGCGTTTTTATCTCCTTTTCCTCTCCAGTAAGCCGATTGAACCGCCGCTTCCTCGGTCACCCGTAAAATATGATAACTTAAAGACACATCCATTATAAACTCCGATTTTATAATTTAATGAATTTAAAATTAACCTTAAACGCTTCATAAGTAAAGAAAGAAAAGTGAAAAATTATCGAGACAGGGGATGATAAAGATCGATCATTTTTTTCAGTTCTTCGTTGGCTACATGGGTATAAATCTGCGTGGTAGCAATATCGCTATGTCCCAGCAGTTCCTGAATAATTCTAAGATCCGCTCCGTTTGAAAGAAGATGGGTGGCAAAAGAGTGGCGGAACATGTGGGGTTTTATGTTTTTCGGAAGACCGGAAAGGAAAGCGTGTTTTTTAATAATCTTCCATGCTCCGACACGGGTAAAAGGACGCCCCAGACGAGTCAGAAAAAGAAAAGACGAGTTTTTTTTCCCAAGAAAATCTCCCCTGCTTTTCAAAAGATATTCCAATACGCTCTCTTGAAAAATACTTCCAAAAGGGACAAACCTTTCTTTGCTTCCTTTTCCGCTCACAATCATAAAATGTTCTTCCAGATTGAGATTCTGAAGCTCAAGAGAAATCATTTCTGAAATCCGAAGCCCGCAGGAATACAAGGCTTCCGCCATTGCTTTATCCCGCAGCGTTTCCCTGTCTGCTCCCTGAAAACAGCTGAAAAAAACTTTTATTTCTTCCAGATCCAGATATTCCGGAAGATGTTTTCCAATTTTAGGGGACGCAATTCCCTGAAAATCAATTTTGGAACTTAATTTTTCAAAATCAGCCAGAAATTGAAAAAAAGATTTTAAAGAAGAAAGATATCTGGCTTTGGTCCGGTTATTGGCAGAGATTCCTGAGAGAAAAAGGAGTATATCGGGATGAGCAACCGATTCAAGGGTAAGTTTTTTTTCATCCAGATATTTTTTAAACTCACCGAGATCTGAAAGATAAGAAAGCACAGTATTTTCACTGTACTTTCCATGAAACCGAAGGTAATAGGCAAACTGATCAAAAAATTTATCTGTCATAGATTATGGTTTAATAGTGTCCGCCAAAGAGAGATCGTTTTTATTTAAAACTAAAATATTTCTTGATTCTCCATTGACATAAATCCACTGGTCAAAAAAACTTAAAACACTGTCTTCATGAATCGGTTCCACTGATTTTGCGGTCAGTTTTAAGTTTTCATCAAATTTTCCGAGGTAATATTTTTTATTCTCTTCGAAAACCGCATAAATTGAGTTTTCCCTGATTTCTACAAAACTCCTCACAAAAACATCGTCCCTTCCAATCACCTTAGGTTTTAAGTCATTGAGGTCTAGTAAAACCAGGTGATGCGCCTTCCCTTCAAAGGCGATGACCACAGCCCCTTCTTTAAAAAGATTAAACTGTCTGCCCGATATTTTATCCAGAGGAGACTTTGCTAAAATTTGCTTGGTATAGGCATCGATAATAAAAAAATCGTTCAGGTAGTGCCCTCCCGCTGTAAATTCTTTTATTTTCAGATAGTAAAATTTACCTTTAAAAACCCCTTTGTCCGCTTTGTTTGCTTCTTCCTCTTTCTTTTTCTCAAGCTCTTTGGTTGTTTCTTCCAGCTTGTCCTTGGTTTTTTCCAGTTCGGTTTCTTTTGCTTTCAGATCCTGTTTCAAAAGTTCAGGGTTTTTATTTCTTTCCACTTCTTTTTTATCTGTTTCCAGCACTTTTTTTTCTTCTGCCAGATCTTTCTTTTTTTCTTCCAGTTTCACCTCGGTTTTTTCAACCGCCTCTTCTTTTTTGGCAATTTCTTTTTCTTTTGCTTCCGTTTTTTTGGTTTCTTCGGTGATTTTTTCTTTTTCTTTTTCAATCTGCGCTTTTTTTTCTTCTATTTTCGCTTTTTCTTCTTTCTTTTTTTCAGGGTCTTTGATTGCTTCAACTTTTTTTTCCGCTTCCTCGATTTTTTTCTCTTCTTTTATTACCGCTTCTTCTTTTTTATCACTATTCTTTTTGGCTTCTTCCACCGCTTTTTTATCTTTTTCTATAGTTTTCTTGGCTTCTTCCACCAGTTTTTCTTCTTTCAGAATATTTTTTTCTTTCAGCTCCACGATATCTTTCCGCTCTTCCACCCCTTTATCCTCTGTTTTCCGGAGTTCTTCCACCACCTTTTTATCTGCTACCACAAAAGGGTCCACTTCTTTCTTTTTATCACCCAGGAGCGTCTCTTCCAGAGGAACCAGCATTCTGGTTTTTCCCGGCCAGTCCGAATATTTTAGCGCAATTCCCGCATTCTTGGCTGTGATATGCTTTAAAACAACTTTTTTATACCTGTTTTCAAAATATTTCATGTCTCCCCGGTAAAAAGCGTTGTAATAAGTAATAAAAAGAGCGATCAGCTCTGAGTCTTTTTCTGAATATCGAAACTGTTTGGCAAGATATCCCGCCAGAATCCGTCTGATGTTTTTAATATGGTTGACCTTTGCAGCGTTTTGAATGATGAAGATATCCGCATTGAGTTTTTCAGGCTCGTCTTTGGAAAATGCCCGGATAATGGAATATTTATTATAAAACTTAAACTCTTGGTTATTTTTAGAAGCCTTTTGGGAAAGAAATACACCAATCGATTTAACTTCGTCCACTGTGTCTTTTTTCTGGGTTTTCCCTTCATAATTGATAAATTTGACTTCTTTCGCTTCTTTTTTCAGCTCATTCACATTGACCTGAAGCCCTGAGAGTAAAAGCGGCAGAATCAGTAATAAAAGGGAGAGTGTTTTTTTCATGGGATTAACCTTCCAAATCTAATTTCATTGTATTAATATTAAAGTTAATCCAATTTCCCTGAAATTTAAAAAAAAATAGGGAGTGATCAAAAATACTCTTTCTACAATTTCAAAAATTGAACGAAGAAATTAGGAAGAACTTATCAAGATGTTTTGAAAATGATTCCGGAGAAAATCCGGAATCGGGATGCTCCCCAAGTAGGACTCGAACCTACGACCCAGCGGTTAACAGCCGCTTGCTCTACCGACTGAGCTATTGAGGAACTTTTTAAAAGCTGAATTTAAATTTAGTGAAATAAAGAGAAAAAGGCAATAAAATTTTTTCTTTTTTCTTAAAGGATTTTCTGAAAATAGTAAAAATCATCATCGATACGCACAGCGAAGCGAAATCTTTATTAATATCACTCTAGTAAATTGATTATAAAATGTCCGGCTGGCATTCCGGTTTTTGCTTGCAAAAGACCGGAATCTGTAATTTAAAATATTTATTTTCAATAGATTCCCGCCTTCGCGGGAATGACAGAAAGAGGTCGTTTTTTTGCAATTTAAAATCATTTCAGTCTATCATTAAACTTCGAGAGCTTCAATAATCCGCGCTTTTCCTAAGACTTTTTCATATTCCTGATTGACTTGATTATAAATTCCTTCTACCCGTCCCTCATTAAAAAGTTTCTCAAAAACTTTAGAGAGTTTGGGATCAAACTGGGTACCTGCGTGCTTGATAATCTCGGAAACTCCTTCCTCCATGCTCAAGGCTTTTTTATAGGGTCTGGGGGAAACCACGACATCAAAAACATCGGCAATGCTGATAATTCTGGCTACAAGCGGAATACCCTCTTCTTTCAGCCCGTGCATATACCCTTTTCCATCCCAGCGTTCGTGATGAAAACGGATTCCATCAATGACATCTTCAAAAAATTCAATGGGTTCTACAATATCCGCACCGATTTCCACATGCTTTTGAATCATCTTAAACTCTTCATTGGTAAGCTTGTCAGGTTTTTTCAAGACATGGTCAGGAATCCCGACTTTCCCAATATCATGGAAAAGCCCCGCGTATTTGATTCTGGGAAAATCTTTTGAGATATCCAGTTCCTGAGCCATAAGCTCTGCAATGTGCCCTACCCTGAAGATATGGGCGCCGGTGACTAAATCTTTATACTGAATCATCTGCCCGAAACTGACCGCAATCTGCTGAACTGCTTTTAAAAGGCTTTCCACCAGATGATCTGTAAGATAGGCGTTTTCAGTATTTTGTTTTTCCAAAAGCAGGTTTTCTTCAAAAACAGAACAATTTTTTAATGCCATATTCATTCTGGCGTAAAAAGTTTCCGGAATCAGGGGATAATCTGTGAAATCGTTAAAAAAATCAGAATATCGGGGTAAAACTTCCATTTCATCAAAAACTCCGAAAAGATAGAGGAAACAGTTCTTGTTTTCTACTTTCCGTTTCAATTTTTTATAAAAAGAAGGGTCGTCCTGAATGTAATCTTTAAAATAAATGATCAGAATGCTGGAAAAAAAACCCTCTGTTTTTCCTTCAACCCCTAGAAGAGTGTCTTCAATTTCTTCTTTAGAATGAACAACTGTAACCGGATTATCAAAAAAATATTTTTTTAAATAGCCGCCCAATTCATCCCGAATTGGACTGTTTCCTGAATAAAGTAGAAATTTCATATTTATACCGTACTTCAATTTTTAATCATATAAAATAATAATCACGATTATAAGAAATAAAAAATTTAACAATTTAAATTAATCAATTTCTAAAAGATTTTTAAAATCATCCCATGAAAGTTTTTGAATAGGCGATTCTCCTGAAGCAAGAACTTTTTCAATCAGGTCTTTTTTCTGATTCTGAAGAGCGATAATTTTTTCTTCAATCGTTCCCTTTGAAATCAGCCGGTAAACATTGACCTTGTTTTCCTGCCCGATCCGGTACGCTCTATCTGTAGCCTGATTTTCGGCTGCCGGATTCCACCACGGGTCGTAGTGAATGACAATATCGGCGGCAGTAAGATTGAGTCCGGTTCCGCCTGCCTTGAGGCTTAAAAGAAAAATCTTTTTTTCAGTCAAGTTTTGAAAATCATCCACTTCTTTCATCCTGTCTTTTGTGCCGCCATGGATCATCGAATAGTCAATCCGCCTGTGATTTATTTCCTGTTCAATAATTTGAAGCATTGTTACGAACTGGCTGAAAATCAGTATTTTATGCCCTCCGGCAATCGCCTCATCGACTATTTCAAAGAGGGTTTCCATTTTTGACGAAGTGTATTTTTGTTTTTGATCGACCAAATTGGGGTGGCAGCAAATTTGCCTCAGACGGGTCAGTAAAGCTAAGATTTCAATTCGGGACCGTTCAAACCCTTTTTCCTGAACAACTGAAAGAAGGGTATTTTTCGATGTTTCCAAAAAAGACAAATAAAGTTTTTTTTCTGTTTCATTGAGTTCAAAATAGATATTTTCTTCCACTTTGTCGGGAATATCTTGAAGGACTTCTTTTTTCATCCTCCGAAGGATAAAGGGTTTAACTTTAGATTTCAGTTTTTCTAAGACATGAGTGTCTTTGTTTTTGAGAGGCGTTTCATAAACTGCTTTAAAACGGCTTTGGTCGGGGAAAAAACCGGGCATGATAAAATCAAATAAACTCCAGAGCTCGGAAAGCGAGTTTTCAATCGGTGTCCCGCTTAAAACAAAACGGTACCGGCTTGTAATCTGTTTGACCGATTCCGCATTCTGTGTCTTGAAATTTTTGATTTGCTGAGCTTCATCCAGAAAAACAAATTCAAAGGTTTTATTCTGGTATTTTTCAATATCCCGTTTTAAAATACCATAAGTTGTAACCAGAATATCATATTCTAAATAGTCTTCCAGTACAAAGTTTCTTTCGTTTTTTGTCCCGTAAATAATCCCGACTTTCGTATCGGGAAAAAACTTGAACGATTCCTTTTCCCAGTTGTAAACAAGAGAGGTGGGGCAGACAATCAGCGAAGGAAGGTCTTTTTTACAGCCTGCAATCAGCGTCAGCGCCTGAAGGGTTTTTCCAAGACCCATATCATCGGCAAGGATTCCTCCGAAACCCATTTCTTTGAGAAAATAAAGCCATTGAACGCCCTTATGCTGATAGTCCCGTAAGACATTTTCTATCTCATTGTTAAGAGAGAGGGTAGGAAGAGGAGCGCTTCCGTCCATCATTTTTTTTATTTTTTGGAGCGGTTCGGATTCTTTGATTTGAATATTCTGGTTTAAAAACTGGCGGTAGAGAAAATAATACTGGTTTAAAGGAATTTTATTTTCTTTAAAATGTTCAATATCTTCTAAAAGCGGCTGATAGGTTTTTCGAATCCGGGATAGGTTTAGTACCTGACCGTTTTCCATGATTTTAAACTCCTGCTTGGACTTTAAAATTTTAAGAAAATCTTTGTATTTTAATTTAATCCCGTTAAACTCAAAATTGATTTCAAGAAAATTGATTTTTCCTTCTACCGACTCATCATTGAAATTGACTTGAATGTCTTCCGGTTCAATAAGGTTTAAGCTTTTGACTGATTCGGATTCTTCCACTTCGAAGCTATCTTTTAAAACGGGGAGGTAGTTAAAAAGGAATTCAAAAACTTTTTCTTCTATCTCAAAGCAAGGCAACCCTGCATTGTCTTTAAAAACCCCGTATTCTGAAATTTTTTCATAAATTTGATTCAGGGATGCCGTATTGACCACAAGGTATTTGTTTTTTTCAAGGAGATAAAACTGATGGCGGGGTGTTTCAATATCCGGGTTCTGATCAAACTGATTGATAAACTTCTTATCGGTATATAATTCTATCACCAGTTTTTTTTCCTCTTTCAGCCAGTCCAGTTTGATGATTATCTGATCTTGAAAGTCTTCAAAAAGAGGAGGGATAAAATCTGAAGCCAGGTCGATCTGGGCGTCTTTAGATAATTTCGGGTAAATTTCGTAAAAAAATACAGGCAGTTCTTCATAAGAAAAACTTGCGTTTAATTCGTTTTTTCTATTGGTTTTGTAAAGTGTTTGATAAAACAAAGCGTTTTTAACATGGTAAATGACTGGGCTATCGGAAATAAAAATCCAGAAATCATCCCGGATGCCTAGCTGAATAAAAAAATCAATCTTATCAAAGAAAAAATATTTTTCCGGAGTTTTAAATCCGGTTAAAAGAAGGATTTCCTTTTTATTTTGGGATTTCTGAATTTGATACAAGATTTCCGCTTCTTCAAAAACAACCGGAATGTTTTTGGCGTAAAATAACTTAGGGTTTTTCTGGTTTAAAAAATAAAGCTTTTCAAATAAATAATTATTAACTTTAATGTTTTTATCATAAATATATGATGAGTATGAGATTTGATCGGGATCTCCCAGAATGTTTTTTATAAAATCTACGGTTTCAGATTCTTCTTCTGAAAATTCATGATCATCTAAAGAAAACCGGATGCTTTTCCCTATTTCATAGACAAAATCATGATGAAACAAGGCAGAGGCAAGTTGTCTCAGCTTGCTCACGACATAAGACTTATCGTTGAATTCTTTAAAAGAAAGTTTAAAATTGATATAAAAATTGCTGAAATAATGACCGTGAATTATGTTGTTTTTAAAAGAATTTCTATCAAGATCAAGATAAATTTCAAGAGAAACAGGCTTTTTTATTTTTTCCTGAAGAAGTTCGTCTTCATTTTCATGAATGATATGATATAAGACGGAGTTTGAGAGTTTTCCAGCTTTTTTATTTTTATTGCCGGAAAGATTGATTTCAATCCGGGAAAGATAGTCGATAAAAGCCGCAATGTGTTTGCAAAGTCCTGGATAGGGGCAGGAGCAGGAAGGTTTATACCCTTTTACAATATCCTTTTCTAAAATCAGAGCAAGCGATACATCATAGAGCTGCTGTCCTTGTACTTTTGATTCAAAAATAAGGTAATTGTCTTCAGTTCTCCGGATAACCGGTTTGGAAAAAGCATTTTTATACTCATTCGCCCGTTTTAAAACAGAAAATTCTGTATCAAAATAAATTTTCTTTTTAGTAGCTTCTATTACTTCTTTAAGCGCCTGTAAATTAATATTATTCATTTTTTTAAAAGCTCCTCAAATCCTGCATCAATAAAAGGAATTTTGAGTTTTGAAAGATCAATCGTAAAACTTTCTTTCAGTTCCTGAACCTTGTCAGCCGGAGCAATTTTGACTTCTACGGTTTTTTTCTGTTTCAGGATTCCGATTTTTCCTGTTTCTACCGCCACTTTTTCGCCTTCTTTCTTACCAAACTCCACTGTGCCGCTTAATACAAGCACCTGATCTTCCGATTCAGTCGATTCATAGATAAACTCGGTTCCCCGGACTCCGACCACAGTGGTAGGGCTTGCGAAACGGATCAGCTGATTGTCTTCTTTTTTTGAGACCTTTGCCCAGATTTTCCCGGTTTTCAAATCTACTTCGGTCTGATTGGTCAGTTGCTTTAAATAAATGGTCGATATTTGTGAGATGCGGAGTACTAGACTATCGCCGATATTGATAATAGCCAAAGAAGATTTTCCGGTGCGGATACTGTCATTTTCAGTCAATTTCATATTGACCGCGGCTGGTTTCCAGAAATTCTCAGATGAGAGTTTGTACTCTACCTTTCCGGTCATAAAAACCAGTTTGATGTCTATGGAAAAAACACTTTGAGTCAAAAACGCCAGAAAAACAATTCCGAAAATCTTTTTCATCTTTTGTTCCTTATTGATTAGGATTTTAAAAGAAAATTTAATCTTTTGGGGGTTAAAAAACAATTTTTTATGTCTGTTTCATTTTTTTATTGGCTTCCTGATTGGCGATGCTTTCAGCTCTTCTTCTAGCCCGTTCGGGGTCTCTTTTTTCAATCAGGCTGTTTAAATAAATATTTTGCTCATTCACCCAGTCTTCAAACTCTTTTGCGGTTTTAAAACCATCGGCTTTTACCAGCGAATTCCGGTACATAATCTCTCCCGTACCCAGATCCGGCTTCCACCAGAGCTTGTTTTTTACAACATGCCTGTAAATCGGCGTGCCGGGAAGGGGAGTCAGAATCGCTACCGAATAACTGTCGGCCTCCACATCGGCGGCAAAACGGATGGTCTCTTCCATCTGCGCCTTAGTCTCTCCCGGAAACCCGACAATCCAGAAAGTATGGACAAAAAGCCCCGCATCTTTTGCGTTTTTCACTGCCGGTTTAATTTCAGAGAGGTTTAACCGTTTTCCGATCACATTATCCAGGATTTCCTGCACCCCGCTCTCGCAGGCAAGGGTTACCTGATAACAGCCCGATTCTTTCATACGGGAAAACATTTTAGGCTGGTCTTTCAGATAATAATTAACCTTGATTCCATTGGGCGTGCACCAGTCGATTTTAAGGGGTTCTAAAAGATAGCAGAGTTTCATCAGATGAGGGAGGTTTGCCGTCAGCGAATCGTCTTCAAACTGGACTTCTTTGATGCCGTATGTTTCAACCGCTTCTTTGATTTCAGAAAAAACATCTTCAGGCGTCCGCCACCGGATATTTTTTCCCCACATCATCGGCGTGGTGCAGAAATTACACTTTTCAGGGCAGCCTCTGGAAGTCATCACATTTAAAACACGGGTTGATTTGGACTTACTGGAATGAAAAAGCCCGATCTGAAAATACTTTTCCATGTTGAGATGCCGCCTTGCCGGATGGGGCAGAGCATTGATATCTACCGGAAGAGGCCATGGATTGATGATGATTTTACCTTCTTTTTTGAAGGCAAGCCCCCGGATTGTTTCAGGATTTTTATCTGTGAATAAAGCTTCCAAAAGTTCAGGAAGTGCGTTTTCCCCCTCGCCCCGGATCAGATAGTCCACAAAAGGGTTTTCCAGTTCGGGAAGCGTTTCGGGGAGACCTGAATTTTCTTCGCTTAAAGCGTATTCATAGTCTGAGACCGAGTTGCTGATATGGTTTCCGCCCAGAATCACAGGCGTTTTCGGATTGATTTTTTTTACAATTTCCGCTATCGTAAAAGCATGCGCGGCAAGATTTGAAAAAAGCACCGAAATCCCCACCGCGGCCGGCTTGATTTTCTCTATATAAGTTTGAATAGCGTCGTCCGTCTCGCCGATAAAAACAGTTTTTCCGTCTTCTAATAACTTCTGGTTCCCATAGTCTTCCAATGCTGTATCGCGCACAAAAACCTGATAGCCTTTTTCCTCCAGCACACTAGCCAGATACCCCAACCCCAGACTCGGCTGAATCCGGTTGATCCCGTCTTTCATTCCTTTCATATTGGGGGATAAAAGAAGAATTTTTTTCATTGCGGCGCTCCTTTTTTTTTCAGAAAATTTCCAAAAACAAATTTAATCTTAATGAGAACGAAATAACAAGATATTATTGAAACCAGGTTCTAAAAATTCAATTTTCCCGTCTCACAAAGTGGAAAATCTTAAAGATAAAACGGCAAATGAGCTGAGCAAAACTGAGGCATGCAGGGGCATTTCGGCTTCGCTCAATGACCAAAATGAAGCTATTAAAAACATTCATTTTGTATGAAGGAGAGGTTTAAAGTTAGTTTTTTGGGCTATTTTCATTTAGTCTCTTCAGTGAATTGAAATCCAGATAAATTTTCAACCCTTAACACTTTTTTTATATATTTTACCTTGATTATCTTTATAAAAAAAAGAGGTGAAAATGAAAAAAATCGGCTTTATTTTTCTTGTTCTATTTGTTTTCGTTTTTCAGATTCTACAAGCAGACGAAAATGAAAAAACTGACTTCAAAGAACCGGGTACAATCAGCTCTCTGTTTCAGGCGGTTGTCTTCGGCAATCTGGAAATGCTTCAAAAATTAATTGATGAGGGAAAAGACATCAATGAAAAAAACTGGTTTGATGAAACGCCTCTTTATCTGGCTGTGCGCGACCATCAAATTAAAATCCTTGATTTTCTTCTGGATCAAAACGCTTTACTGAATCTGGAAAACTCAAGGGGGATGAACCCTCTTTTTCTCGCCGTAAAACGGGGCAATGCGCAGATGGTAAAAAAAATCCTTGAAAAAGCCAAAAATCTGGATATCAACCAGAAAGATAAATTCGGTAATACTCTGATTTTTTATTCCCAGCTCAACGGGAACAAAGAAATTGAAACCCTTCTTCTTTCAAAAGGCGCCTTAAAAAACAAAGACGATGAAAAAAAAATCATGGATTTTAAATCAGAAATAGAACGGCTCCACGCCATTGCATCCCAGACCAAAGATATCGAAGCCAGTTTTGAAGCAATTCAGAAATTAGGGCAGATGGGTTATGCAGATTCGAAAACGATTGAAATTCTATTTCAAATTTTGAACCGGAAATACATTGATCCTTATGCTAAGGGTGATAAGCAGATGAAAAAACCCAACATCTACCTCTATCCTGAAAAAGAGGAAAAATTGACCGTCTCTCTTGAAATCATTGGGAAGATGACAGAATCGATTCCCGACTATCAGGATGGCTGGAAGGTGAGAGTAGAACCTTCAGGACTGATCAACGGAAAGTACCGCTTTCTTTTCTATGAAGCGAATGTTTCCTATCCCTTCACCCTTGATTCAGGATGGGTGATGACCAGAAAAAGCTTTCATTCTGAAATGAGTCAAATCCTTGACCAGATTGGGCTTAATCAAACTGAAAAAGCTGATTTTATGGAATACTGGACTCAAAAACTTTTATGGGAAAAACCGTATTACCTTGTTTACTGGATCAAACCGCAAGAACTCGATCAAGCGGCAAAGCTCACTATTTCAAAGAAACCCGACTCGATTCTCCGAATCCTTTTTTATTTTGTGCCCAGCAGCCAGAAAGAGGACATTACCCCGCCTGAAATAAAACCCTTTGAAAGAAAAGGTTTTACCGTAGTGGAATGGGGCGGGGCAATCAAGGACAAAAGCGTTCTTTTTTCTCTTTTCTGGTCTGTCATTTCAGGAAATATCGAAGAAGTAAAGAAGATTTTACTGACGGGAAAAAATATCAACATAAGAACCCCATTTTTCAAAGAAACCGCTTTTTACCTCGCTGTGCGCGACCACCAAACCGAGATGATTGATTTTTTATTTGATCATGGAGCAGATATCACTATTCCCAATAAGAAAGGTTTCACTCCGCTTGATCTTGCCTATGAAAGAGGAAATCAGAAAATAATCGATCAAATCCTCAAAAAATGCCAAACAATGGATCCTGTACAGAATAAATATCATAAAAATACTGTTGCACTTTGCAATAATTTAACAAAGGGAGATCATAATCAAATTCAAATCGAAAAAACAATGCCTAATATTATTATTCCTATAGAAGATATTGAAAGGTTAATACTTCTGGCACTTGAAGCCCCCGACTATGAAACCCGAATCAAAGCAATTCAGGCTCTGCTAAAAATCCCATTTACTGAACATACTAGGGTAATTGAAATTCTTTTAAAAATATTCAATGAACCCTGGAAAAAACAAGAGAAAAAAATACCTCAGGATAACTGGCATATTAGAAAACCCAACATCTACCTCTATCCCGAAAAAGAGGAAGAATTGACCGTTTCCCTTGAAATTATGGGGAAAATGACCGCCTCTATTCCCGACTATCAAGATGGCTGGAAAGTGAAAGCAGAACCTTCAGGATTGATTGACGGAAAATACCAGTTCCTTTTCTATGAAGCCGATGTCTCCTATCCCTTTACCCTTGATTCAGCATGGGTGATGACCAGAAAAAGCTTTCATTCTGAAATGAGCCAAATCCTTGACCAGATTGGGCTTAATCCAACCGAAAAAGCTGATTTTATGGAATACTGGACTCAAAAACTTTCATGGGAAAAACCGTATTACCTTGTTTACTGGATCAAACCCCAAGAACTCGATGAAGCGGCAGCGCTTAAAATTTCCAAGAAACCCGACGCAATTCTCCGCATCCTTTTTTATTTTGAACCCAGCGATCAGAAAAAGAAAATCCCGCTCCCAAAGATCAAACCCTTTGAAAGAAAAGGGTTTACCGTAGTGGAATGGGGCGGGGCGGTTTATGAAAAAGGCAAAAAACTTTTTATTGCTGTTAGAAATGGAGATTTAAATCAAGTAAAAAATATTTTAGAAAAATCTGAAAAAAAGAATATTAACCAGAAAAACGATATTGGAAAAACTCCGCTGTTTTATGCCACCCTGTTTCGATACGATGAAATCGTAAAATATTTAATAGGAAAAGGAGCAAGTATAAACAAGGAAGACGAAAAAGAAATTCTGGAAATCCAAAACAGAATCTCAGAATTAAATACTGCTTTAAAAACACTGGATGTCTGCAAAAACACAGATCAATTGATAAAAACTATCCGATGGATTACACATTTTTCCAAAACTAAATTTTATGACTCTGAAACAATTCAAATTCTCATTAATATTCTAAACCGTCCTGAAATCAAATGCCCTGAAGTGGAGAAAGCTCCTCAAAACGAAATAAAACAAAAAAAAGGAGGGAAAGAAGAAGTAAAAACTATCTACCGTCCTTTAAAACCCAATATCTATCTTTATCCTGAAAAAGAGGACAGATTTTTTATCACTCTTACAATGGACGGAAAAATTACAAAATCTATACCTGACTACCAAAACGGATGGAATGTAAAAGTTGCTCCTTCAGGTTTAATTGATAACCGTTATCCCTTTCTTTTTTATGAAGCAGAGTATTTTTATCATTTTACCCTTGATTCAGGCTGGGTGATGACCAAAGAAAGCTTTCATTCTGAAATGAGCCAAATCCTTGACCAGATTTGGCTTAATCAAACTGAAAAAGCTGATTTTATGGAATACTGGACTCAAAAACTTTCGTGGGAAAAACCGTATTACCTCGTTTACTGGATCAAACCCCAAGAACTCGATCAAGCGGCAAAACTTACTATTTCAAAGAACCCCGACTCGATTCTCCGAATCCTTTTTTATTTTGTGCCCAGCAGCCAGAAAGAGGACATTACCCCGCCTGAAATAAAACCCTTTAAAAGAAAAGGGTTTACCGTAGTGGAATGGGGAGGGGCGGTGAAAGAGAAATAAGTCTTGAAATAGAAAATAGACGCAACTGAATATAAATTGCAATTTTTTATAAATCCAAATTGTCATTGTCCGGCTTGACCAGACAATCTATTGAATTGATTATCTTTTTTTTATAGATTCCCCGGTCAAGCCGTGGAATGACTTGGCTTATGCTTCAATTTTTGCAATTTAATCATTCCAGTATATAGATGATACAGGAAATAAGTTAACTTGGGCACCGAGCGGAGCCGAGGTGTTCGGGATCATTTCGACTCCGCTCAATGACCCAGATAAAGCTATTAAATGTTTTTATCTATAACGACGGATTATCTGAATGGAACAGATAAAATATTGTTTGGAAAGAGGAG
>MIAO01000071.1 GCA_001829155.1 Spirochaetes bacterium GWB1_36_13
CTCCCAGATTGATCGCTTTGAGGTAGGCAGAAAGAGCATCTGGATAGCGGTCTTTGAAATTAGAAAGGACATTGCCGTAGTAAAAATAGTCTTTGCCCGAATCGGAGTATTTGATAAAAGATTCGTAGAGATTACGGGCTTCCAGGCTTTTTTTAGATTTATAGGCTTTGTAAGCTTTTTCGCTTAATTTTGGGGCGGGATCGAGAATTGAGAGATAGTCTTGATAGACTTTATCAAAAAAAGTATCATTGGCTTTGGATATTGAAAATCCTTTCTTTTTAAGGTTTTTCTGAACAAGGGTTGTTTTATTGGTCTCGTTTTCGGTCTGAATGGTATAGTCCAGCTGGATCATGTCGTTTTTTTCCGGTTCATAGTGCTCGGTAAAATAGACATTAACTTTTGGAAGCGCTGTATCCCTTTTTTCAAAAGCTTTCGGGAGAACAGGCTCAATCTCTTTTGGAAAAATAAGAAAAATGGAGCCGATGCTGTTTTTCCATCCTTTTGCAGGGTCGAAAATGTATTTCCATGAATAATCTCTTTCGTACCCTTTGTCGGTGACTCCGCCGCTCTTTTTATGATCAGTGAGCCATTCAATCTGAACTTCCGAGTTTTTTTCAGGAGAGAAAATAAGCTCATGAAAAAAATGAACTGTGAGTGTCAGCGTATAAATATTGTCTTGTTTATTTACAATTTCAGCATTCAAAAGAACCTGAGTAATGGGAACAGATGCGTTGTCTTGGACAATCAGAGGAATGTCAATAAAAAAATCTTCATACCAGTCTTTTGCAGTTTTTGATTTCTGCAAAAGGTTTTTTTTAAAATTTTCCAGACTGTATTTTTGATTGAAAGCGAAATCCTGAATGGTTTTTTTTACTTTCACTTCAAATCCTTCATCCATTTCTTTGATCTGGAAACGGTTCTGGTAAAAAATCTGGATAAAATGAAGGTATCTAAACTGATTGTATTCAGAAAAATAGACTGATTTTGTTTTTTCATTATATTCCATATCATAAGTAAAAATCAGTGGGAATCCGGCCTGAACCGTTTCTTTTTTACTGGAATTGTTGTGAAAAAGATAATTGACCCGGCAAAGAAGATATTCTTTCAGAGGCAGAAAGAAAAGAGCTTCTTTTCTCAAACTGATGGCAGGATGTTCGGCTTCTGAATAAATACTCCCGCCTGAAGTATTGAGGGATGAAAACCATCCGTCGTTCGGGAAGAGCGAAAGCGGGAAAAGCAAAAGAAAGATGCAGAAAATTTTTTTCATTGTCAACTCCAAGGTGTGATAGAGAAAAAAATATCAAAAAAATTACGCTATTATAGTAAATAAATTATAAAATGACCGCCTGTCATTCCGGTTTTTGCTTGCAAAAGACCGGAACCTGTTACTTAAAACACTTATTATCAATAGATTCCAGCCTTCGCGGGAATGACAGAAAGGGGTTGTTTTTTTTGCAATTTAAATTCATTTCATTATATCAATGCTTTTGACATTTTTTTATAAAAATATAATGAATTTTAATGAAATCAGTAAACTTGTTTCTAAGAAATTTCTTTTTCTGTTTTTGGTGCAGTTTCTCCGACGACAAGCCCTAAAATAATCAGAATTCCTCCGAAAACCCGGATCAGGGCTGGAATGCCGTTAATGATATAATCAAGGATAGAGCCGAAAAAAGGTTCCGCGATAAAAATCAGGGCAACCCGTGCGGGCGGGATATGTTTTTGCCCCACTGTCTGAGCATAAAAACCGTAGGCTGAGCAGAAAATGCCTGTGAAAAGAACAGAAAAAATAATATAAGGTTCTTTTAAGGCTGTAAAAGAAGGGGTTTCTGTAAAAAATGAAAAAACAGAGCTGAATAAAGCAACCCAGAAAATCTGATAAAAAATCATCGAAAACTCGCTGCTTCCTTTTTTTAAAAAACGGTCAAGAAACAAAATCTGAAAGGCGACTGAAAGCGCGCATAAAAGAGTCAGAATATCTCCTGTATTAAATTTCATTTCCAGATTGAAAGACAGCAGAAAAAAACCAGCCAGCGCAAGAATTATGCCGTAAAAGGTTCTTCTTTTGACTTTGAGCTTGAAAAGAAGTATCCCGACTAAAGGAGTAAAAACAAAGTTTAATCCGGTAATAAAGGCAGAGTTTGACGCAGAAGTAAATTTAAGACCGTAAGTTTGGAATGCGTAAGCTGAAAAAAGCCAGAACCCGACAATCAGCCCGGGGATAAAATTTTTCTTAAGCTCCTGCCATTTGCCAATAGCGAAAGGAAAAACAATCAAAAGAGCCACAATAAAGCGGCTGGCGCTGAAAAAAAAGACAGGAAGAGTTTTAATGCTTTCTTGAACCACAACAAAGGTTGTTCCCCAGAAAAAAGCGGCTGAAACAAGGATGAAAATATATTTTGATTCGGATTTTCTGAAAAACATTTTATCCTTCTTTGGTTTTTATTTGTAAGTTTAAGTTTAAAAAATCAAACTATTCAAATTCTTTAGTATTAAATATAATGAATTTTAGATAATAAAAAAAAGAACACTTGGTTCAATGATAGAGTAAGGATTTTTTATTTGACAACCGTACAGTTACGCCCATTATGTTTTGCGGCATAAAGCGCTTCATCCAGACGGACAAAAAAATCATCCAGTTCTTCGCCTTTTTGATAAGCAGTGATGCCTGCGCTAATCGTGAGCTTGATTTTATCGCCGTCTTTGGTTTTAAAAGTCATGCTTTCAATATTGTCTCGGATTTGTTCAGCTACTCTTTGAGCATTGTCTTTATTTGTATTCGTAAGTAGAACAACAAATTCTTCCCCCCCGTACCGGGAAAGCATATCAGAAGTTCTGATCCGTTTTTTTATGGTATTGACCACGATTTTAAGCACTTCATCCCCCACCATGTGTCCGTAAGTATCGTTGATTCTTTTAAAAAAGTCAATATCAAACATAATCAGGGATAGGTCTTCGTCGTAGCGTTTGACCCTTTCTATTTCGCGGTGAAGGACATTAAAAAGATAGCCGCGGTTGTAAATTTCTGTGAGCGGGTCTGTAATCGATTTCACTTTCAGAAGTTTGTTCATCCGTTCAATCTGTTCTTTTTGAAGCCGGCTTTCTTCGAGAAGATCCAGAAGTTTTTTTGAAAGACCTTCTTGATTAATTAAAAAGGATTTGATTTCATCGTACATATATTGGATTCGAAGCTGAACCCCGACTCTTGCGATCAGTTCCTCAAAGAAAAATGGTTTTTTGATAAAATCATTAGCGCCGTTTTCCAGCGCTCCAACCACATCATCTCTTTTTTCAGATGCAGAAAGAAAAACAATGGGGGTTTCAGAATAATCGGGATGGCGTTTGATTTCAAGGCAGATATCGTCAATTTTCCTATCTTCCATGTAAAGATCCAGAAGAATCAGACTCGGTTTGATCGTGAGCGCTTTTTCAAGACTGGCAGGTTTAAGAATGCAGTAAGGGAGAAGACCGATATTCCGGAGAATTTTTTTAATCAGACGCAGCTGGTAGATATCGTCATCTAAAACAAGGACTCTTTTGTAACGCAGAAAAGAAGGGTATTTGATAAAATAATGAAGAACGCTGAAATTTTGATAATGAACCAGATTCCGGCTCAAATTTTCTTTTCCTTCAGTTAAAAGAATGAATGACCAAGGCATGACTTCCATGGGATTTTTTTCCTGATATTCTTCCCAGATTGATTCATCGATGATCCATATAAAATCTTCATTCAAATCGATGGTGGGGCTTTCTTCATATTTTAAAGTGTTTTTTTGACAAAATTCCTGAACTTTTGTTTTTGTTTCATCAAAGCGGGAAACTACAAATACTTTATTTTTGATCATAGGATATCCAGATTTGTTTAATGGGAAAGTTTAAAATTATAATTGGATGTTGTTGATATCAATCCCTTCATTCTCAATTTCTTTTTTCAGCATCATGATAGCCGCTTCAAATTTACTTTTATTATCATCATTTAAATTGGCAAGTTCGCTGTGAGCCATATACATCAACATTGCCAGCTCAATTTTATTAATGCTTTCCACTTCCAGTTTCTGCATGTTTTCAGGAAAAGAAGGTCCATTGTTTTCAAGGCTTAAAATATTTTCAAGCCCCATTTGACGGATCACATCTAAAACATAACCGGTTGAGTTTAAAATGACCAGATGTTTCTGCATTGTTTCTGTGATTTTTTTATCCAGAATGAGAAAAAGACCAATAAAGGTAGAATCAATGTATTGGCAGTCCTTTAAATCCATATAGAAATCGACCTGTGAAAGAGTTTTAAGCTGATCGATCATATCAAAAAGGAGTTTTTTCAAGGAATTGCT
Source organism: Spirochaetes bacterium GWB1_36_13 (assembly GCA_001829155.1). Lineage (GTDB taxonomy): Bacteria > Spirochaetota > GWB1-36-13 > GWB1-36-13 > GWB1-36-13 > GWB1-36-13. The sequence continues at coordinate 4,332 of MIAO01000071.1, forward strand.
CTGACGCACTGTTCCTTCACCCCTGATTTCTATATAGACACCCTTGTTGTCATAACCTATTTTAATTGATTTTTCTCTCACGCTATATCCTGTTTTTTAAGTTTAAACTTTTTCTATTTTGCCGTCATCAGTGACGGATAAAATGCTTTTACAGCTAGGGCAGCGAAACTTTCCAGGTTTGGAAAAACGAAGATCCTTGCTGCATACCGGACAGTTGGATGTCAATGGGAAAATAGAGTTTTCTGAAACTGCTTCAGAAACAGTAGTCTGAGTACTCTCTCCCCCGCTTTTTTTATTTTTAAGAAAGTCTTTTGCTTCGTCAAAAGTGCTGAAAATTTTAAAAAAAGAAAGAAAGCCAAGGAGTTTAAAAACTTCATAAACTTTAGGAATCATTTTTACCAGAATTAATTCTCCTTTCTTCTGCATCAGCATTCTGTTAAAAGAAGTAAATGAACCGATTCCGGTACTGCTGACATAATTCAAGTTCTGGCAGTCCACCACAACATATTTAAATCCTTCATCAATCACTTCACTCATATACTGCTGAAAACTCTTGGAATTGTAAGTATCTAAATAACCTTCCAATTCAAGAACTATAGCGCCTTCAATATCAAGGCTTTTAACAGGATTGATCTTCAAAGTGTCTTTAATGTTGATAGGTTCCATCTTCCATAATCCTTTCCGTTTTTTGTCTTTTATTTTAATTTTTTCATCCTATGAAATATTAAAATAATATGTTTTTTATATCAATGTCAAATTTTTTAAACTTTTAATTCAATATTTTCGTCTTTCATCCATTTTTTATCTCTTTCCAAAATCGGATTTATTTCCAGTTCCAGAAATTCATTTACCTGTTCCACGGCTCTTCCAATCATTTTGGAAGGATTTAATACATCCCTGATTTCATTTTCAGATAAATTCATATCGGGAGATTGGATCAAAAGTTTTACTAAATCTGTTTCAATTCCCTTTTCTTTTTTATTCTGAACGCATTCCATGGCGGCTTTTCGGAAAGCTTCATGAACATCCTGCCGGTCTTTCCCTTTCTTTACGCTTTCCATAATCACATATTCAGCGCTTAAAAAAGCAAGATTTTCTTCTATTCTTTTTTCAATCATCTTTGGATAAACTTTAAGACCTTTAAAAACATTGGTCATGATAATAAGAATTGCGTCAACCGCTAAAAACATTTCAGAAATCATCATTCTCCGGTTCGCTGAGTCATCCAGTGTTCTTTCAAGCCATTGAACCGAGTGATTGCTTCCCGCAAGTCCTGTGAGCTGCATAACAAAACGCGACAAAGAACAAACCCTTTCACTCCGCATCGGGTTTCTTTTGTACGGCATGGCAGAAGACCCGATCTGGTTTTCCTCGAAAGGTTCTTCCAGTTCCTGAAGTCCCTGAAGAAGACGGATATCAGTCGATATTTTATGGGCAGACTGAGCAATGTTTGAGAGGGAGGTCAAAAGAATATAGTCAATTTTTCTGGTATAGGTCTGACCGCTGACCGGAATACTTCCTTTTTCAAATCCGATTTTCTCAGAAACTCTCTGATCCAGTTTCTTGACTTTATCGTGGTTGTTGTCAAATAGTTTCATAAAACTATCCTGAGTACCCACAGTTCCTTTTGCTCCCCGAAGCTGCATGTTTTCAAGGCGGTAAGTCAGATCCTGATAATCCAGAAGTAAATCATAAAGCCAGAGAACCGCTCTTTTTCCGACAGTAGTCAGCTGCGCCGGCTGAAAATGGGTATATCCCAGACAGGGTATTTCTTTATTTTTTTCTGAAAAATCCGATACTGCCTGAATTAAGGATAAAAATCTTTTTCTGAGAAGCTTTAATCCCTGATTCATTTGAATCAGATCCCCGTTATCCATAACGAAGGCGCTGGTTGCTCCCAGATGCATGATCGCTCTTGCTTTCGGGCAGATTTCACCCCAAGCCTGAATATGGGCCATTACTTCATGCCGTGTCGTTTTTTCGTAATTTTTGACTTTTTCAAAATCAAACCGGCCCTTGTTTTTTTTCATTTCTTCAATCTGTTCATCCGTAATGGAAAGTCCAAGTTCTTTTTCAGACTCGGCCAAAGCGATCCAAAGATCATGCCATGCGGTGTATTTGTTGAGAGAAGAAAAAATATGCGCCATTTCTTTTGAAGCATAGCGTTCTACTAAAGGGTTAGAATAGAATTCACTCATATTGATTCGTTCCTGTTGAAAAATTAATTATAACTTGTATTTTTATAGCCGTTGCCCCGGCTGATCTTGTCTTTTAATAGACTGGCTAAGTTTCTCGGACCTCTCGTTTTGGCGCTTCCGAGTACCAGATTAAAATGGTCAAGCGCTTGCTTGTCATCTCCCAGCATATAAAAGCAGAATCCTGTTTCGTAAAGAGCCCATGAATAATATTTTTCATTTTCCGGCTGAGAGTAGTTTGTCAGGATAAAATTAAAATAATCCATTGCCATGTTATATTCTTTGGCAGAAACCAATTTCAGCCCTTCCTCAAAAATCAATCTGGGATCGCTTAACTCTGAAAGGGGGCGGACATTGACTGAGCTGCACCCAAAAAATACAAGAAGCAGAAAACTTGAAAACAGTGTTTTTTTAAACATTGATTACTTCCTTGATTTCAGGGAGTTTGTCTTTAATATATCTTTCTACTCCCATTTTTAAAGTCATGGTTGCACCCGGGCATCCTGCACAGGCTCCCTTGAGTCTGACTTTTACTTTCCCGTCTTCTATCCCGATAAATTCAATATCTCCTCCGTCTCCCTGAAGTCTGGGACGGATATCTTCAATCAGATTTTTTACTTTTTCATGAAGCTCCATTGAGAACCCCTTTTTTAGTTTTTCTTTTTTTTAAATATAATAAAAAATTTGTTTATAAAACAGTTTTATTCTATACCATTATTTAAAATTTTTCTAAAACCCTTTTTTTCATTGGGGGAGGCATGAGTCTTTGTTTTTTTTTGAAGATAATTTTATTATTTTAAATAGTGGCTTTTCATTTTTTGAATAGGTTAAAATTAAATAAAAAGGAAAAGGGATGAGGTTTAAAAACATGCTGAAAAAATTTAATGAGGGGTATATTTCTTTTATTCAAAAGAAATACTGGCTGGCTCTTGGATTTTATTTAATCTTAACTTTATTTTTAGGTTATAGGGCAACCAAGATTGATATTAACACCCGGTTTATCGATCTCCTGCCTGAAGATAAGGAAAGTGTGATCAATTTAAAAAAAGTAGTTGATTATTATGGCGGTGAAGGATATCTGATCGGTGTTATTGAGTGGAACTACGCTTATGGGGAAACTCTCAATACATTGACCGACCTTCAAAAAGAAACCGATCTTTTAGTCAAAGAAATGAAACTTCTTGTTGCAGGTGAAAGACCGGATGCGGATAAATCTGCAAGTCTTTCTGACTGGGTAGAAAAGCATTCAGGAATAGGCAGGCTTGAAAAACTCAAGGAATTTTACGAGACTAAAGTAGAAGAAATAAAAATTCAGCTTGAAGAAAGCATGAAAGATAAATATAGTGAATTTTCAGAGATAAAAATTGATTCAAGTGAAGTTTTAAAAGAACAGGTCAAAAAACACCCGAAAGAAAAATATCTTATTTTTCTCCAATATGAGATGGAAACCACGATTTTACCCGAATTGGAAAAGTTGAGTTTAAAACTGAAAGAAAACCCTAAAAGCGTGGATGCGGGATTTGAGGTTTATAATTCGCTGGTTCAGAATCATTCTGCTTTTACGCTTTATTACAATACAATTGTAGAGAAAGAGGGCGGTGAAAAATATCTGACAGAAGCCGCGGAAAAGCTTTCTGAAGGTCTTTTAAAGAAGAAAGCAGTGATTGAGACTGGAAAAGAAGCTGAACCGATTGTGACTTATTCTGAATATAAATTCAGCAGTAATTTTATTAAAGACAGGCTGCTTTTTTTTATTGATGTTCCAGATCTTCAAGATATCAGAGATAGAATCAAGAAAAAAATCGATTACGAAAGACGGGGAAAGGTTTTGTCATCCGCTATTTTTGTAGATGAAAAAGTGACTTTGGATTTTGATGACATTCAGGATAAATATGAAAAATCGACTAAAGTTGTTAAGATTGACAGTAAAACCGATCTTTTTGAAAAATCGGAAAAACCGTACGACTATTATATTAATAAAGAAAAAAACAGGCTTCTGATTCTGATTAAACCTTCTAAAGAATCCACTGATATAGGATTTGCCCAGTTATTGTTTGACGCGGCGACAGAAGTGGCCAATGATGTGAAAAAATCTTTTCCGGAAGAACTGACGATCGGATATACAGGAAGGTATGTCAAAAAAATAGATGATGCGAAAATTATCAAGCGGGATCTCAAGATCATTACTCCAATGGCAATCGGCATTATTCTATTGTCGGTCATTGTTTATTTCAGAAAATTCAGGGCTTTTTTTGTGGTGGGGCTTCCTTTGGCATCCGGGCTGGTCTGGGCTACGGGAGTGGTGGAACTTTCGATCGGTTATTTCAATATTGTCACGGGGTTTTTAATAGCCATACTCTCGGGACTGGGGGTGGACTTCGGGGTTAATCTCTTTTCCCGTTATATTGAGGAGAGGAAGCGGGGCAGAGAAATCAGCGAAGCTTTGACGATTACTTTCAACACTACTTTCTTATCCAACCTGACAGCCACCGCTACAACAGCGGCCGCTTTTTTCATTCTGGTGATTTCAGATTTTAAAGGCTTTTCACAGTTCGGTTATACGGCAGGGCTTGGAATGCTTTTAATGCTTCTGGGAATTCTTTTTGCATTTCCGGCTATCATTATTATTTCAGAAAAAATATCGCCTATTAAACCTAAAGCCGAAGGGAAAAGTGATGAAAAAAGGGGAAAGAAACTTCCTTATCACCGGATTATTATTTACAGCGCTTTAGCTTTTACTGTTTTTTCCGTTTTCTCTATTTTTAAGACTCAATTCAATGCCAATTTTTATGATTTGGCAGCGGATAATACTCTGGTAAAAAAACTGGAGAAAAAAGCGGAAGAACTGATTAAAATGAGTCTTTGGCCCGTCATTATCTATGCGGAAGATAAAAAAACGATGGAAGATATTTCAAGAGAAATTAATGCTTTGCAGAGTAAAAACGAGCTTTTTTCACTGGATAAACTGGATTCTCTTTCCAATTATGTTCCTGAAAATCAGAAAGAAAAAAAAGCGGTGATGCTTGAAATCAAGAACCTTTTAAGGGATTCGGTTCTGACCAAGCTGAAAGGTGACGAAAAGAAAAAGGTAGAGCGGCTCCGCGATATTGTGGATGCCCCTTTTATTGAAGAAAAAGATGTGCCTGTCGAACTCAGTCAGCAGTTTTTTGGAAAAAAACCGGGGTATTTTATTTTTTACTACCCAAGACATGACCTTTCTATGTCTAATCCTGAAACGATAAAAATCATGGTGGATGATCTGAATAAATTCGCGGATAAGTTTAAAGATAAAAAACTCATGATTTCTTCGGATGCCATGGTTTTTAACGATATTTTGAAACTGATTAATTTTGAAGGTCCGATTATTGTTATTCTTGTCCTTTTTGTGATTGGATTTCTTTTATGGCTGGATTTCAGGTCGATAAAAGATGTTCTGACTTCGCTTTTTCCTCTGACAATCGGGATTGTCTGGATCTTTGGATGGACCTATATCATGGGCTGGAGCTTTAACTATTTTAATATTGTGATGTTTCCTGTGATTATGGGGCTGGGGATAGACTATGGCGTGCATTTCCTCCATAGGTATAAAGAAGAAAAACGGACTGATATTTTCTTTGTGGTTGTGACCACAGGACTTGCCATTTTTATCGGGGGGCTGACGGATATTTTAGGTTTTGGAACCCTTATTTTTGCAAAATACAAGGGATTGGCGACCATGGGGCAGATTTCAATTGTCGGCATAATCTCCTGCGTTTTTGTCGGAGTGCTTTTTATGGGATCAATCCTTCAGATGAAGAAAAACATTGGGGAAATGGGCTGGAAGAAAGCCTTGTTTGGGCGAAATAAAAACTAGGGAGAAAAAATGGACGGCTGTATTTTCTGTAAAATAGCTGAAAAAACGATTCCTTCAGAAATTGTTTATGAAGATGATCAGATTCTTGCTTTTAAAGATAGAGAGCCTCAGGCTAAAGTTCATATCCTTGTGATTCCGAAAATACATATAGAGGATTTAAACAGTCTTTCTGAAAAAAACAGTTTGCTGATAAGCCGTCTTCTTTTAAAAGTGAGTGAAATTGCAAAAAAAAGCGGGACATCTTCTTACCGTCTGCTTTCAAACTGCGGTAAAGAAGCCGGACAGGAAGTTTTTCATCTCCATTTTCATATTTTAGGAGGAGAAAAATTGGGAAAAATCCGTTGCTGATGTTCTTTTTTTCTTTTGATAATAAAGAAATATAATTTCCTGAGAGTTAAAATTCCTTGTAATTTAGAGGTAATTTTAGCTCTCAGTGTTTTTTTTGTATATCTTGTTGATTCAATCAAATTCAAAACCTGTCTGATTCTTTTTTTCTTCTGCTTATATTTTATTTTAGCCAATTTTTGTTATTATTTAAATTAAGGAGAATCTTGTGAAAATTGCGATGGCAAGTGATCATGGAGGGTTTGAGCTCAAAGAAATTTTAAAAAGACACCTTCTTTCTTTAAGTTATGATGTTATTGATTTCGGATGTTTCTGCGAAGAAAGTGTGGATTATCCTGATTATATAAAACAAGCCGCTCAGGCAGTCTCAAAACAGGAGACTGAAAAAGCAGTGGTAGTCTGCGGTTCTGGAGTAGGGGCATCAATCGTTGCCAATAAAATACCGGGGATTAGGGCTGTTTTATGCACAAGCGAATATCTTGCCGAGTACAGCCGCCTGCACAACAATGCTAATGTGATCGCTTTCGGCGGGCGCATCACGACAGAGGATCTTGCAAAACGCTATCTGGGGATCTGGCTTACTACAGAGTATGAAGCCGGAAGGCACCAGAAAAGACTGGATAAAATCACTGCGATTGAAAAAAATCCTTACTTTGAGGAGAGCCAATGAAAAAACTGATTTTTTTGCTTTTACTTCTGCCTTTTTTTCTTTTTGCTGAAGACAATTCTGATATAGAAGTGAAAACAGTTCAGGATATTATAGAAAAAACAGCAGTGGATCATCAGGAAGTAGAAAAAAAAACAGATGAAGAAGTAAAAAAAGAAGAAACAAAACAGGACGAACCTTTTCAGCAAGAAGAACTGGTTGATGAAAAGCAGGAAGAAGAAGTAAAGACTCTTTTTTTAACTTCTTATGATACTCTGATTGAATATGATGGATCTCACTCTATTATGTGGATCCGAAAAAAAGAAAATATCCGTTCCGTGGCTTTTGTAACGGATACCAGCAAAAGTCCTTCCTATTATCTTCGTTCTGAAGGCTTATTAAATGAAAATAATGAACTGACTTATCAGGGAAATAAAATCGGAAATCTTCAAAATCTTTTCTTTCTCTCTTCTTCAAAAGTAGAAAAACACCCTCTTTTTGGAGAAGCTTTCAAAATTATGGTTCCACAGAAAATGATTTACGGATATTCCCATTCTTTTTATGGAGAACTGGAAAGAATAGACGGGCAGACAGGATTTACGATTCGATGTTTTACAAAAAAATACGGGAATGGAAAATTTATCGATACGCCTTATCTTCTTCCTGAAAAACAATGGAAAGCGATGCTTCCTAAAAAACTTTTTTTGGCTGGTCAGGAGGAAAAAGGAGACTCTGTTATCCTTTATTACTCTTATCAGAGCCCTAAAATAAGCGCTGAAAAAATTCTTATGCAGAAAAATCTGGAAAAAGAAATTCTTTTTGATTTTAATTATCCGATGCTTTATCTGTCAGATGAAAATAACTTTTATTTTAAAATGATCAATTGGTTCTATGACAAGAAAGAAAAACTTTTTAAAATCACTTTTTCTCTCAAAGTGAAAAAAGAAATTTTTCAGGAGAAATTTAATGTCTTGGTCACGGATGCCGATACAGAAACCGTTTTTTCTTTTACTCCTTCTCATTCTCAGAAGGAAGCAAAAGAAGAAGCAGAAGAAAAAGAAACCACGGAAAAGGAAAACTTGAATGATACTGCCCAATAATCCAATCGATCAATATCAGATCAGACTTCCTTTGTTTGAAGGACCTTTAGAGCTACTGCTCTATCAAATCAAAAGCAAGAATTTAGCAGTTGAAGAGATTTCTATTTCTTTGATTACGGCTGATTTTATTCGTTTTGTGGATGAATATAAAAAAATAAAGCACCATGCGATCGCTGATTTTATAGCTATGGCATCGCTTCTTCTTTTTATCAAATCCAATGAAGCGCTCCCCATTCATAAAGAGATTGAACTGGATGAAGAAATTGAGGATCCCCGGACTTCAATTGTCTATCAGCTGATAGAGTATGAAAAATTAAAAAGGATGAGCGGGTTTCTTCAGGAGAGGACAGGAGAATTGGTTCTTTTGAAAAAGGAAAGCGAAGATCTGAATACGATTAAAAACCGGGTTTCTTATCAGGAGTTTTCATTTAAAGAGCTTTTAGGCTGTTATCTTTCTTTTTTCAGCCCTAAAGCGAAAAAACTTTTTGAACGGGTCAAGGAAACCATTTCTACTCTGGAAGAGAAAATCAAGTGGATTTCTAAAGTTCTTAAAAACAAGGTCAAGGTGAGTTTTTTTAATTTGACTGAAAAATTGGAAAGAGCTGAAAGTGTGGTCACTTTTCAAGCTACTTTGGAAATGGCAAAACAAAGCCAGATCAGCCTGTATCAGGATGAGCTTTTTGGCGACATTACAATTGAAAACAACAAAAGGACAGCGGATGGAGAACAAGAAGAAATTGCTTGAAGCGGTTCTTTTTCTTGAAAACAATCCGATCCGCCTTTCTGAACTGGAACAGCTTTTAAATGCCGGTTCTCTGGAGCTTTCTGGATTGTTGAGCGAATTGGAAAATTCCTTATTGGAAAGAGACAGCGTGTTGAAACTTCATTTTATTGAAGATAAAGTTCTTTTAAAGCCTGATTCGGAAATGATGCAGTATCTTCTTTCTGTTTACGGGGAAAAAGAAAAAAAACGGTTTTCCCGTGCAGCCTTGGAAGTGATGAGCATTATTGCATGGAAACAGCCTGTGACCAGAAGCGAGGTTGATTCGATCCGGGGGGTGGATTCTTCCAATTCGGTCCGCCAGCTTTTAGAGGAAGATTTTATTAAAGTGGTCGGGAAAAAAGAAATCCCGGGCAGACCGCAAACTTACGGTACAACTGAGAAATTTTTACAGTATTTCGGGCTTTCTTCTCTGGATGAGCTTCCCAGAATTGAGGACATTAAAGAAGTTTTTGAATAGCTTTTTTTCAAATTTCAGGATTGATATTTTTTCATTTCTGCCGAAGATAGAAAAGATAATTTCAAAGGAGTGAAAAATGGCTTTTAATGACAGGATGCAATATGAACACGACCAGATCCATCCTACAGAATTTTTGATGCAAAACTGTTTTCAATGCAGGAATTGGAGCCATTTTGTGAAAAGAGACTATAGTTACTGCCATAAATGTGTCAATAATCTCCGCATCCCTATCCGGAGAGGAAAAGGGTTTAGCATAGCGGGTCTTTATGATTATTATAGTGTGAGCGATATTTATCCTTCATATCAAAGACAAGGAGCACGAAATGCCTACAGCACTGTATCCGGGTAGTTTTGATCCTATTACGATGGGGCATATTGACATTATCCGCCGTGCCAGCCAGATTTTTGATGATCTGGTGATTGGTGTGATTCACAATCCGAATAAAAAGTCTCTTTTCAGTCTTGAAAAAAGAAAAGAAATGGTCAGAGAATTTTTAAAAGACGATAAAATCAACGCAAAAGTAGTTTCTTTTGAAGGGCTTTTGGTGAATTTTGTGAAGGAAAACAAGATCAAGGTCATTATCCGGGGGCTGAGAGCTACTACCGATTTTGAGTATGAACTGACTCTTTCTCTTATGAACAAGGAACTTTATCCGGAACAGGAAACTATTTTTCTGATGGCCAGCAGCCAGTATTCTTTTGTCAGCTCCAATCTGATGAAAGAAGTTTTTAATTATAACGGCGATATTTCAAAATATGTTCCCCCCAAAGTTCTTGAGGAAATGAAAAAATTAAAACAATAGAAAAACTGTTTTGATCACTAAATGAACGAAATGGTCACTGAGCGGAGTCGAAGTGACCTCTCCTGTTTTTTATAACTCATTTGCTGTTTTATCTGGAATAACCTCTTTTTTTTATTTAATCAACAGCTTATATACTAAACTGAATTTAAAATGCAAAATTGTCCGATTTTTGCTTGCAAAAGATCGGAATCTGAAACTTAACACACTTATATTCAATAGCTTCCCGCTTTCGCAGGAATGACGGAAAGGGTGATTTTTTTTTGCAATTTAAAATTATTTCAGTATATTTATTATGATTTTGCTTCATTTTCATTATTCAGGGGGAAAAATGTTTGAAATTATTGAAACAGGGGATGAAAAATACCTGCAGGAAATTGTACTTTTGGCAAAAAAACTCTATGACGGCAATGAAAGTGTCGCTTCCAATAATGAAAACAGGCTGAAACGCATTTTCAGGCTCAATAAACCGGGGACAAAGGTTTTTCTTTTGTTTCAAAACGGCACGCTTTGCGGACATGCGGCGGTTGTTCCCAATCCTATCATTCAGCATAAAAATTATAAAATTGCTACTCTTGGCTTTTATGAGTGTATTGATGATCCAAGTGCTTCTTTTTTTCTTCTATCTCATGCGCAAAACTACGCAAAGCAGATCAATACCGATTATCTTGTCGGACCTTTAGACTATGCTACCTGGTATGATTATCGTTTTGTTCATCCTTCTTCCACTCATCCTGTCTATCAGGAGCCTTATAACAAAGACTATTATATTGCGCAATTTGAAAATTTTCATTTTAAGGAAATAGCAGGGTATATTTCTTCGATTACAGATACTCCTATGATCGATCCGCGGCGTGAAAAAGCAAAAAAAAGACTGGATAAAATCGGAATCAAAATTATGAACAAAGATTTTTCCGATGAAAAAGACCTGAAAGAACTTTATAAAACGGAATGCATCTGCTGGTCACGGCAGTTTCTTTATATTGACATTCCTTATGAAGAATATATTATTGGAAGAGCCAAACTTCCTAAAATTGTGGATAAAGACCTGACTTTCGGTTTTTATCACCCTGAAGACGGTCTATGCGGTTTTCTTTTTGGAATTCCAGATGCCAACGATCCTAAAAAAGAAACTGTTCTTTTGAAAAGCATCGGGATTTTACCCAAAACCGAGCTGGCGGGACTGGGAGTGTATGCGGCCAGTCTGATGCATGAGAAAGCTTTTGAAAAAGGGTATAAAAAAGTGATTCACGCTTTAATGAGAAATGATAATATCTCAGCCGCTACATGGGCAAAACAGATGCCGGTCAATAAGCGGTTTTCTTTATATGGGAAAGAAATATAAATTGAATAAAAAAAATAGATGTTATATTATTCAGGCTGTCGATTATTGTTTAAATTAACTCGGACACCGAGCGGAGTCGAGGTGTCACTTCGGCTCCGCTCAGTGACCGTACTGCTCTGATTAATAACCAAAAAAAGCTATGAAAGATTGCATAAGAAAAGACAACTACCTTTTCTAATAAACTTACAAATATCAATGATAACAAGGTATAGTTTTCAATAATCGACAGCCTGATTGTTAGATTTTAGACTTAATATAGTTTTTCTCAATTTAAAAATTAAATAACTGAGATTACCGCAACGCTTTTTCAAGAGAGCTCAAAGTCGCTTCATCCATTTTAGCATCTTTGAAATCAGCGCCTCTTAAGTCTGCACAGCTGAAATCTGTATTCACAATCACAGCATTTTTAAAAGACACATTTCTTAAATCCGCATACTTGAAAATTCCATTCGTGATTTTAGAGTTATCAAAACAGGATGCAAAACAGTTTAATGTTTGAAAGTCAGCATCCGTAATTTCGGCATTTTGAAAGTCGGTATGATGAAAAATAGAATAAGGGAAAACAACATTTTTAATTTTCGCATTTTTTAAGCGGGCAAAGGCAAAAAGTCCCGAACGGCACTGCATGTCTTCAAATTGAACATCTTCCATATCTGCTTTGGTAAAATCTCCGTTTGAAATCTCGCTTCCTCTGAATTCGCATTTTTTAAATACAGCTTCCGCAGCCAATATTCCATGAAGTCCGGTTGCATTAAAAGTTGATCTGGAAAAATCAGTTTTCAAACAAGATGTCTGCCAAAGATTGGTTTTAAAAAAGAAGGATTCAGACAAATTAGCGCTTTTCAGAATCGCAAATTTCATATTAGAAGAATTAAAAATTGATTTTTTAAAATCAGTAAAAGAAAAATTGACATTTTCCATCTGGCTTCCGGAAAAATCGATTTTCTGGCATTTGGAAAAACGGAAATCCGTATTTCTAAAATCAGATTCTCTGAAATCAATGTCTGAAAGCTGCAGATTGACTAAAACCCGGTTGGGCGACTCCAATTTATGGGTTGAAATGCGGTTTAAAGGCATTTCCTTAATACTGTCCGTGTATTCTGCCACTTTATAAAGCAGAAAAAAGATCTCGCCTTTTTCCCTTGGAAATCTCTCTCTGTTAAACCGCTCAATAATTGTATTAAAAATTTTATCTTTTCCGATAGAGTCTTCTGAAAATTTTAAGATCAGCGGAGTCTGGAAAAGATGAATATTGTTTAAATTGCTTTTTTTGATTTCTTCAACCAGCCTTTTGGCAATAAAAAAATAAATAAAAGAGGAATGAATAAACTGATATTTTCCCGGTTCGTCTTCCTTGATAAAAAATGCTTTTTTGAGATCTTTTTTCACCAGTTCCATAGAAAATGGAATGGCTTTATACTGATTTTGAATAAAATTCTCAAGATAATTCGGAATATCTCTTTTTAAATCAAACTCGCCTTTTTCAAAAAGGATTTTTGACATTTCCTCGCAAAGAGTTTCCTTTCCCAAAGAAGTGAAATAATCTGTCTCCCACTGCTTAATCGATTCTTTGTAAATATCAGAAAACTTAACCAGAGTTTCTTCTTTTTCTATTTCAAGATTGGAGAAAATATCCAGAAAAACAGGCACTTTGCAGATTTCTTTTAAAAATTCGTTTCTTGAGATAATTCTTTGAAGTTTCGGCTGGGTCAGTCTCTGCTTGATCTGACCGAGAGTAAAGTGAACAATTTTAAAAAGATGAGGCAAAGAAGTTTCAAAAAGTTTTAAAAACTGGGTAAAATAGAGTTTGTTTTTAAAATCCACTCCAAAATATCCTTCCGGAGATGCAATAATAAAAGATGCCCCCATATCATGAAGTTTCTTCAGTTCTTTTCCGAAAGCAAGCAGTTCATCTGAATCGCTTACCCCGATTTTTTCAATATTATCAAAAAGAAAAAAAAGCCTTTTTTCTTCACAGATAATCTTAAAAGCTTCTATCGATTTTATTTTAATACTGTTTTTCCTGAAAACTTCCTGAAAAAGAAATTCTTCAAGATTATGAAAAGATTTATAATTTTTAAGATCGACATAAAAAGGGACTTTGGCATCAGGTTCACTCACTGCTTTTTTCCCTAAAGCAAAAGTCAGGGATTTTAAAAGGCTGGTTTTTCCGATCCCGATTTCTCCCTCAATAAAAACAGGGTTTTCGTTTCTAAGAATAAAATTCATAAAAGCGTCAAAATCAAATTGAGTTTCTTTATTGGATAAATTATGGGGAATGTATTTTTTCAGTTCTTCGCTATAGATGTTTTTAAGGGTATTTTTGTATTCAGACATATCTGCCAGACTGTTTAAAAGCTCAAAAATATCTAAAGTGATAATATCGAGTTTTTCAGCTGTTTCACGGGCTTTTTTACTAAATTCGGGATAACCGATAAAAATTCCTTTCATCATCCCTTTATACATGCTGATGTCGGCAAAAAACATCTTGATTTCTTCTTCGCCGATAATTTTCTTTTTGGAATAGTGAATGTTTATGATAAAAGGAATCTCAATTTTTCCAAGTTTTAAAACAGCTTTAAAAATATCTTTCGATATTTTCTTAAAATCTTTAAATTCAAGCTCTTCTAGAATTTTCAAGATCCGATCACCGAATAGTTTAGAAGTCCAGCTCATTTTATTCCCTTTATTTTATATAAAAAGTATCGATATTCTATATAAAAAATATTAATTTTTCTTAAAAGATGAAAATAAATATACAAAGTCTTAAAAAATTTGTTGAAAATGGGGATGAAATGAAATATAGAAATTTTATTATGATTTTTTTGAGCGTCTTTCTTTTTCTTTTTGTCTATGCTGAAAATAACGCCAAGGATGAGGAAGTTGAAAAAGAGGTTAAGGATTATCAGGAGATTCTGGATTTCGGAATTCCTGACCGGCGGAAAGATGTTTTAAAAAGCATTGAGCAGAAAAAAGACAAGCGGTATTATCCCTTGATCCAATCGGTCATAGAAAATGACCTCCATCCCGATGTCCTTGAAATTGCTGTGAGATTGGCAGGAGATTTTGAAATAAAAGGGCTGGAAGAAAAGATTTTAAAAATCATTGAAGATAAAACAAACCCGAAACTTGAAGCAACCGCCTTAAGAACACTGGGAAAGCTAAAATACGATAAAGTTTCCGCAAAAGCTTTGGAAGAGCTCGACAGTGAAAGCACAGAAGTTAAAATCGCGGCCATTTTTACTCTGGGTGAGATTAAAGAAAAAAAAGCCTTGGATCGGCTTTATGAAATTTTAGATAAAATAGATGAGAAAGAAGAAATTCTCCAGGAAGCCATTCAAAGCATTGGAAAAATTAAAGATAAAAAATCGATTGAAAGACTCAAAGATATTCTTGAAAATCCCGGATATTCTAAATATATCAGAATGTACATTCCGATTGCTTTAGCTGACATCGGAGGCAAAGAAGTCTCTCAGATTCTCAACAAAGCTGCTCAGGATGAAGAGTATGTGATCCGCATCCGGGCAATTTTTGCCATGACAAAACTGGAAGGAGAAGATTTAAACGCTGTCAAAAAAAATATTTACAGCGCTTTGAAAGACAGTGAAATGAATGTCAGAATAACGGGTCTGGATGTTGTAAAAGCATCAAAAGACAGAGAATACATCAAAATAATTTCGTATATAATGGAAAAAGATCCTGAAGTCAAAGTCAGAAAAAAAGCCTATGAGGTTTTTGCCGAACTCGACAGCAAGGAAAATGTCACAATGTATTTTAAAGAAAAACTGGTAAAAGGCGATTTTTATGCCAAGCAGTTTATTATTCAGAGCATGAAAAAAATGGATATTGAAGCTATTCTTCCTATGCTGGAAGAAAATTTTTACAATCAGGACAATCTGGAACTCCGTAAAGCAATTCTGGTTTTATTGAGCGAAAGAATGAAAGACGGACTGACTTTTAACCTGATTCAGAAAATCGCCTCAGATAAAAACAATATCAAAGGATTTTATGATAATGTCAATAAACTCAGAGTAATGGCAATGCAGATTTTGACCCGTGAAGGCTGGCAGATGGCATTTCCTTCTATCAGATCGCTAGCGGAAGATTTTACCGACCCTCTGAATATCCAGGCTCTTCAGATGATTCCGGCAATTGATTACGAAAAGTCCAAAGATTATTTTATCAACCTTATGGAAAACATGTCCGATAAGCCCCAAGCCTTCCGTTTTCAGGTTGTAAAAACCATTTTTCAGCTGCGTCCTGTGGGCATCGAAGAAGCTCTTAAAAAAGCCTTTTTCAAGGAAAAGGATATGACAATCCGAACCTATCTCGGCAGGGGAATGAAATCTTACGGCATGGACCCCGAAGCTTTAGAAAAACAATATCAGGATTTATTGAAGATAAAATAACCTGAAAAACGCAGCCGTTGATTTTTTTTAAATCTGCGGCTATTGAGTCGACCCTGAAAAAGTCATTTTTCAAATAAAAAATCTGAAAATTTTTTGCCCACAAACCCCCAGCCCCTTATCTCC
>MIAO01000072.1 GCA_001829155.1 Spirochaetes bacterium GWB1_36_13
TATGAAAGATTGCATAAGAAAAGACAACTACCTTTTCTAATAAACTTACAAATATCAATGATAACAAGGTATAGTTTTCAATAATCGACAGCCTGAATAGAGTAAACTGATTATATTGAGTTTCTGAAAATAACGAAAATCTTTATTAATCAGGCTCTTGATTATTATTGAAATTTAACTCGGACACCGAGCGGAGTCGAGGTGTTGCTTCGATTCCGTTCAGTGGTAAAAAATAATAAAAAAAATAAAATATTTGATTTATCTGTATAATTTTTTAAATTTAAAAAGCAGGAAAATATTTTTATTGGGGAAAAAATATCGTCTAATCTTGTAAAAACGGTGTTTTTTTATGCCAGCCAGCCTTTTTTTCAAAAAGTTTTTATTGATATTGATTAATTTTTTTGGTTTTAAAATTTATTTTATTAAATTTAATAAACTCTTGTTTGCGCCGGAGTGGTGGAATTGGTAGACGCATGAGACTCAAAATCTCACGAGGGCAACCTTGTGTCGGTTCAAGTCCGACCTTCGGCATTTGTAAGCGCCCATGTAGCTCAGTCGGTAGAGCACTTCCATGGTAAGGAAGTGGTCATCGGTTCAATTCCGATCATGGGCTTTTTTGAAAGTGAAACAGCAGTTTAAAATATAGTGGGGGAATCCTATGAGAATTACTTTTGAATTAGAATGTTCTGGATGTAAAAGAAGAAATTATTCTTCAAATAAAAATAAGAATACAACCACTCAGCGGCTTGAATTGAAAAAATATTGCCCGTTTTGTAGAAAGTCTTTGATGCACAAGGAAATTAAAAAATAGTAAAAACTGGGTCAGTAGCTCCAACGGTAGAGCGCCGGTCTCCAAAACCGAGGGTTGTGGGTTCGAATCCCTCTTGGCCCGTATTGCCATTATATGTTGAGGTATAATTATGAAAGATAATAGAAAAAGTTTCTTGAAAGAAGTAAAGCAGGAATATAAAAATGTAAACTGGCCGAATAAAGAGCAGGTTGTTGCTTCTACGGGCGTGGTTTTGGTTTTTGTATTTATTATGAGCTTTTTTCTTTTTGCTTCGGACTTGGGAATTATGAAAATCGTAGAGACTGTTTTTAGATTGATTAAAGGCGAATAGTAATAGAATATGAATAGAAAAGTTCGGGAATAAGAAATGGGAAAAAAATGGTATGTTCTACAGGTTGTTGTCGGTGGAGAAGATAAGGTAGCAAGGTCTCTTGAGGTATTGAAAGAAGGTTTCGAGAAGGATGAAGAGAAAAGAGGAATTATCGGCAATATCAGGGTCCCTGTTGAAGAAACGCAAGAAATTAAAAATGGGAAGAAGCGGAAAGTAAAAAGAAAAATGTTTCCCGGTTATGTTTTTATGGAAATCGGATTTCCTCAGGCTTTGATTGATGCAAAAAAAATATACAGTGAAATCGTTCTTTTGAATGGTGTCGGAACTTTTATCGGAGCCAGAAATGACGGATTGCCGCAGCCGATACCGGATAAAGAAGTGGAAGAGATACTTGTGCGGATGGGAGAGATTAAAAAGTCTGTCCATAAACCGACGATTGCAGTTGATTTTGAAATCGGAAATAAGGTAAGAGTAGTAGAGGGTCCGTTTAAGGACTTGTCTGGGAAAATTGAAACAATTGACTTTGAAAAAGGCAAGGTAAAGGTCAAGATTGAGATTTTTGGTATGCCTACCCCGGTCGATTTAGATATGGTTCAAATTGAAAAAGTTTGAAGATACTAAAAAACAACAAAAATAAGGATAAAGCAAGATGGCAAAGAAAGTAAAAGCTCAAGTTAAGCTTCAGTTGCCTGCTGGAAAAGCGACACCCGCACCTCCAGTCGGACCTGCTCTCGGACAGCATGGTATTAACTTGATGGAGTTCTGTAAACAGTATAACGCGAAAACAGCCTCAGAACCAGGGATGATTATTCCGGTTGTTGTCACTGTTTATGAAGACAGAAGTTTTTCTCTTGTGACAAAAACTCCTCCTGCGTCAGTATTGATTAAAAAGGCTCTGGGTCTTGACAAGGGATCAAAAGAGTCGCATAAAGTAAAGATTGGAAAGCTGACTCAAAAACAGCTTGAAGATATAGCAAAAACCAAGCAAGAAGACTTGAATGCTTATGACCTCAATGCCGCAATGCGGATCATCGGAGGGACAGCAAGAAGTATGGGTGTAGAAGTCGAATTATAGTAAACTTCTTACTTACGGAAGCTGGAAAAAGGAGTAGGGATGAAAAAAAGCAAAAGGTATCTGGAAGCGGCTAAAAAAGTCGTTTCTAATAAGGTTTATGCCTATCAAGAGGCAGTAGAGCTTATTAAACAGGTTTCTTCGACCAAATTCAATGAAAGCGTTGATTTGGCTGTTCGTCTGAACATTCAGCAGAAGCACTCTATTAGAGGAAGTTTGAGTCTCCCTCACTCTGTCGATACAAGCGACAAGAAAATAGTAGTATTTGCGGAAGGTCCAAAGGCGGAAGAAGCGAAGGAAGCTGGTGCAGTGTATGTGGGCAGTGATGACCTGATCCAAAAGATTAGGGGCGGATGGCTGGATTTTGATGTAGCGATCGCGACTCCGGATATGATGAAGGAAGTTGGTAAATTAGGACCGATTCTGGGAAAAAGAGGGCTTATGCCGAACCCAAAAGTAGGAACCGTAACTCTGGATGTAAAGACAGCGGTTAATGAGTTTAAAAAGGGAAAAAGAGAGTATAAGGCTGATAAAACCGGTATTATTCACTTTAAGATTGGGAAAGCTTCGATGACTGCTGAGCAGATTATTGAAAATGGAAAAGTAATCTATCAAGAGCTCATGAGAAAGAAGCCGAATGATATCAAGGGCGATTATGTAAAATCTGTTTATGTATCTTCGACCATGGGGCCCGGAATAAAAATAGATTCTAAGACAATCTAAAGGAGTAAACCATGCCGAGTAAGAAGAATAAAGAAGCCTTAGTGCAGCTGGACAAAGTTTTAAATCAGTATCCGGATTTTTTTATAACCGAATTTAGAGGTTTGACTGTTGCTGATATTACGGGCTTAAGAACAAAGTTAAGAGAAACAGGATGCGTTTATCAGATTGTTAAGAATAATATTCTTAAAATTGCTTTAAATAATAAAAGTATCGCTGAACTGGATTCAGTTTTAGTCGGACCTAATGCGGTTTTATTTGCTGCTGACCCGATTTCTGCTGCGAAAGTTTTAAAAGAATTTTTAAAAGAGAAAGCCAATACTGATAAACTGAAAATTAAAGCAGGTGTTTCAGAAGGGAAAATAGTTGATTCTGCTTATATCAATCAATTAGGTGATCTTCCTTCAAAAGAAGAATTACTGTCAAGATTGCTCAGAGTGCTTAATAATCCTGTACAAAAGCTTGCTGTTGCCTTAAAGGCTATTGCCGATAAAGAAGAACAATAATAATTAAACCCTAGGAGGCTTAAAATGTCAACTGCTACTAAAATCACAAAAGAAGAGATGATTGCAGCAATAAAAAATATGACAATGATCGAAGTCAATGAACTTGTCAAAGCTTTAGAAGAAGAATTCGGCGTCAGCGCAGCGATGCCTACTTTTGTTGCAGGCGGAGTTGCAGGCGGAGGAGCCGCACCTGTTGAAGAAAAAACTGAATTTGATGTTGTTTTATTGGAAGCAGGAGCGAGTAAAATTGCTGTCATCAAAGAAGTCAGAACCATTACCGGACTTGGCTTAAAAGAAGCAAAAGACCTGACTGAAAAAGGCGGAAATATTGTTGAAGGCGTAGCGAAAGATAAAGCTGAAGCTGTTAAAAAACAACTTGAAGCTGCAGGCGCAAAAGCAGAAATTAAATAATTTTTTAAAAATTGTTTTTAAAAAGCCTATCCTTTCAAGGGTAGGCTTTTTCTATTTAAAAATAATCAAAAAATAAGACAGGATAGTGTGTTATTTTTTGACTATTTTTGTTTCCCTGGTGAAAGCTTGTTGACAACTTTGAAAAAGGGTTAATGTAATAAAAATACAGAGTGTATTTCTTTCTACTATTTTTTTATCTTTCCAGAAATCGTTCAAGAGATTAATGACATATCATTCTGACAATAGTGTTTTGTTTAAAAGCAGTTTAAATCTGTTTAAGATAGTTTGTTGAAAAAATGAGTAATAATTGATGTTAAGGATTCTGTCCTTACTTATTAATAATATTAAAATAAATTGAGAGGGGTTCTAAAGTGCTGACCTTGAAGACAAAAGAAAGAGAAAAAATATTTAATAGAGAGAAGCCGGCCTATATAGATATTCCTGATTTACTTGAAATTCAGTTGAAATCCTATGAAGATTTTTTTCAAAAAGAATCGGCTCCTGAAGAAAGGGATATTGAAAAAGGTCTTGAATCTGTTTTAAGAAGCAGTTTTCCGATCAAAAGCCAGAATGATAAAATCGAGCTGGATTACCTTTCCTATGAAATAGAAGAACCTGCTGCTTCAGAAGATGAGTGTGTGGAAAAAGGGATGACCTATGAATACACCATCAAATCAAAATTCAGGGTTACGCTGGCCGAGACCAAAGAAATCCGCGAAAAAACAATGTTTATGTGTAAAATTCCTGCTATGACCCAAAGAGGAACTTTTATTTTTAACGGAATTGAGCGGGTGATTATCAATCAGATCTACCGGACCCCGGGTGTCGTTTTTGGTTATAATGAGCTTTTAAATATTTATAATTCTAAAATCATCCCGACTAAAGGGTCATGGATCGAGTTTGAAATAGATGAGAAAAAAGAAGTGATTTATGTCCGGATTGACCGGAAAAAGAGAATCCTTCTTTCCACTTTTTTAAAAGCAATTGGATTTGATTCCGATGAAAAAATTCTTCAGCTTTTTTATAAGACTAAAAAATTAAATCTGAAAGATGAAAATATCAACAGTCTTTTCAATAACGATGAAGTTGAAATCGTATTGGGTGAAAATATTTCCGGTGATAACGAAGACAATGTTTTTGAAGCCGGATATGTCTTGAGTTTGGTTGATATTGAAAAGATCCAGTCTTACGGGCTTTCAGAAATCATGATTATTGATCCTGAAAATCTGAATAAAAACCGGGTTATTTTAAATACAATTGAAAAAGACGATACGGTCAATTCCGATGAAGCGGCAGAACGGGTCTTCTCCGTGATTCGGCCTGGAAATCCTATGCCTTCTGCAAAATTTGCGATTAATGAAATTAAAAGCATTTTTTATGATCCGAAAAAATACGATCTGGGAGATGTCGGGCGGTATAAAATCAATCTGAAGCTTTTCGGAGAAGATACAAACAGTTATCACTACCTGACGACAGAAGATATTCTTGAGACAGTCAAATATCTTTTAGCGGTTTTCAGACGGGAAAAACCTGTGGATGACCCGGATCACCTTGGAAACAGAAGAGTCCGAAGCGTGGGAGAACTTCTTGCAAATCAGATCAAGCTGGGTTTTGCAAGAATGGAAAGAACGGTAAAGGAAAGAATGAATACAGCCGAAGACGACGGACTGAATCCAAACCGTCTGATCAGCATTAAATACATTACAGGCGCAATTAAAGAATTTTTTGGAACCAATCCGCTTTCACAGTTTATGGAGCAGATCAATCCTTTATCAGAACTGACGCATAAAAGAAGAATCAGTGCGCTTGGAAAAGGCGGTTTGTCCAGAGAACGAGCCGGATTTGAAGTGCGGGATGTGCACTATACCCACTATGGAAGGCTTTGCCCGATTGAAACTCCTGAAGGAGCGAATATTGGATTGATTCTTTCTCTGGGAGTTTATACCCGTGTCAATGACAGGGGATTTTTAGTAACTCCTTTCAGAAAAGTGGTAAACGGGGTAGTGACCGATAAAATTGAACATATTACAGCGATTGAAGAAGATAAATATTTCATTGCCCAGGTTGACACAAAAATCGACGCGAAGGGAAAAATCCTTGATCCTCTGGTTGTTTGTAGAAATATAGGCGATATCGTGATGACCGATCCAGAAAAAGTCAATTATATGGATGTCTCGCCCAAACAGATTTTCAGCGTCTCGACAGCCTTGATTCCGTTTCTGGAACATGATGATGCCAACCGGGCATTGATGGGATCAAACATGCAGCGGCAGGCAGTCCCTCTTTTGATCGCTGAGGCTCCTTTAGTTGGAACCGGAATGGAAGAAGCGGTAGCAAAAAATTCCCGTGTCTGTGTTTCTGCGGTACAGGAAGGAATTATCAAAAAAGTAGATAACCAGAGTATTACAGTAGATGAAAACGGATTTGAAAGAACCTATCAGTTTTCAAAATATAGAAAGACCAACCAGAATACTTGTTTTAATCAAAGACCGGTGATTGCTGAAGGCGTAGAAGTTAAAAAAGGCGACCTTCTTTCGGATGGACCTGCTGTGGATAACGGCGAACTGGCACTCGGAAAAAATCTTTTATTAGCGTTCATGCCTTGGGAAGGGTATAATTTTGAAGATGCGATTGTTCTTTCTGAAAGACTGGTCAAAGAAGATGTTTTAACCAGTATCACGATTAAAGAATTCGAAATCGAAGCAAGGGATACAAAACAGGGCGCGGAAGTTATTACAAGAGATATTCCTCATTTAAGCGAAGATGCAACCAAGTATCTGGATGATGAAGGAATTATTATGACCGGAAAATGGGTCAAGCCGGGAGATATTCTGGTCGGGCGTATTACCCCTAAGAACCAGAAAGAAATTACCCCTGAGTACAAACTGCTTTATTCGATTTTTGGTGAAAAAGCAAGGGATGTAAAAGATACTTCTTTAAGAGTTCCTTATGGATTTGAAGGTGTGGTCATCAAGACAAAAGTTTTTGAAAGAAAAGACTATCAGGAACTGGCTCCGGGAGTGGAGAAAGTGGTGAAAGTATTTGTCGCTCAGAAAAGAAAGATTAAAATCGGGGATAAACTGGCAGGGCGCCACGGAAACAAAGGGGTTGTCTCAGTTGTTCTTCCCGAAGAAAATATGCCGTTTTTAGAAGACGGAACACCGATTGACATTGTGTTGAATCCGCTTGGGGTTCCATCACGGATGAATGTCGGTCAGATTCTGGAACTCCTTCTCGGATGGGCAGGGGCAAAACAGGGAATCAAGGTGGCGACACCGGTATTTGAAGGCGCAACGGTTGAAGATGTCCAGAATATGCTTGAGAAATCAGGAATACCACGGGGCGGAAAGGTAAAACTTCTGGATGGCAGAACCGGGGAAGCTTTTACAGATGATGTTACTGTGGGATACATGTATATCCTGAAACTCAACCACATGATTGACGATAAAATTCACGCAAGAAGTACAGGTCCTTACTCGCTGATTACTCAGCAGCCTCTGGGAGGAAAATCTCAGTTTGGCGGACAGAGAGTGGGAGAAATGGAAGTCTGGGCATTTGAAGCTTACGGAGCGGCTTATACTCTTCAGGAAATGCTGTCTGTGAAATCAGATGACATCGACGGAAGATCCAAGATATATGAAAGTATTATTGAGGGGCATTGTTCTTTACAGCCGGATATTTCCGAATCCTTTAATGTGATTGTTCAGGAATTGAGAGGTCTTGCGATTGACCTTCAGATTCACTCTGATACGGCGAAAATCAACTTTAAAGAGAAACAAGCCAATAAAAATGTATTGATATAAACCGTTTAAGAAACGGAAAAAAACATAAATTAAAAGGAATAAGGGGTTTAAAATGCTTGATATTAACTCCATTACGAAAATAAAGGTCTCTCTGGCTTCTCCTGAGAGAATTGTTGAAGATTGGTCTTATGGAAAAGTAGAAAAAGCTGAAACAGTCAATTACCGGACCTTCAAACCTGAAAAAGAAGGTTTGTTTTGTGAGAAAATTTTTGGTCCTTCCAAAGACTGGGAATGCAGCTGTTCTAAATACAAATCTCGAACCTTTGAAGGCGTTATCTGTGACCGCTGCGGTGTGGAAGTAACGCATTCCAGAGTCAGAAGAGAGAGAATGGGACATGTGGAACTGGCTGTACCTGTGGCGCATATCTGGTTTTACAGAGTCAACCCCTGCCGTCTGGCGCTCATTCTTGGATTTACTTCCACAGAACTGAGAAGTATTCTCTATTATGAAAAATACATTGTGATTGACAATGGCGATACGGATTTAAAATCCCGAGAAATCTTAAACGAAGATCAATACAGCAAAGTTTTGGATAAATACGCCGAGTACAATTATAAAATTGGAACCGGGGCTGAAGCGATTCGGGAAATCCTTGAAAAAATGGATTTAGAGTATGAAATCAATCAGGTCAAAGATAAAATTGAGGAAAGAAGACGAAAAGGGAAAGACCCTGTGGTCAAAGACTTGAAACGGTTAGAGCTTTTATCTGATTTTTATAATTCAGGAAATAAACCAGAGTGGATGGTTTTAAAAGTTCTTCCTGTCATTCCTCCTGAACTCCGACCTATGGTTCAGTTAGACGGCGGAAGATTCGCAACCAGCGACTTAAATGACCTTTACCGAAGAGTCATCAACCGAAATAACCGGCTGAAAAAACTCAAACAAAGAAACGCACCTGAAATTATTTTAAGAAATGAAAAAAGAATGCTTCAGGAAGCGGTCGATGCTCTTTTAGACAACAGCCGAAGTAAAAAAACCTTAAAAGTAAACAATAATAGACCTTTAAAATCTTTATCGGATTTATTTAAAGGAAAACAAGGTCGATTTAGACAAAACCTTCTTGGAAAACGGGTGGACTATTCAGGAAGATCCGTTATCGTTATCGGTCCGAAATTAAAACTTCACCAGTGCGGTATTCCTAAAGAAATCGGTCTTGAACTTTTCAAGCCTTTCTTAATCCGTGAATTAAAAAACAGAGGGATTGCCTCTCATATTAAAGAAGCGAAAAAACTGATCGAAAGACAGGACAGAAGAGTCTGGGATGTACTGGAAGAAGTGATTCGTCAGCGGCCTGTGCTCTTAAACCGTGCTCCTACCCTCCACAGATTGGGGATTCAGGCGTTTGAACCTGTTTTGGTAGAAGGAAAAGCGATTCAGCTTCACCCTCTTGTCTGTAAAGGTTACAATGCGGACTTTGACGGCGACCAGATGGCGATTCACCTCCCTCTTTCTGTTGAGGCACAGGTTGAAACATGGATGCTGATGCTGGCAAGTAAAAACCTTTTGGACCCTGCGAATGGCAAACCGATTATTACTCCTACTCAGGATATTCTTTTGGGTCTTTATATTCTGACCAAGAAAAAACCGGGTGAAAAAGGGGAAAATAAGGTTTTTTCAAGCTATGAAGAAGCTTTAAAAGCTTATGATGCAAAGTATTTAACCTTAAATGCAAAGATAAAAATCTGGCATCGCAATAAATGGAAAGAAACGACTTTAGGAAGAATTATTTTCAATGAGCAGCTTCCGCAGAGTTATCCTTTTGTCAATGAAACTGTGGGAGATAAAAAAGTAAAATCTCTGATCGGGGATATTATTTATAAATACGGTCCTGCTGTTGCGGTTAAATGCCTTGACCAAATCAAGGAACTGGGATATAAATATTCCACACTCTATGGAGTTTCTATCGGAATTGATGATATTATTATTCCTGAAGAAAAATATGAGCTGGTGGAAAAGACAGATAAAGAGATTGAAAAAATTGAAAAAAGCTTTAAAGAAGGATTTTTATCAAAACAGGAAAGATCTCAGCGGGTCAAAGAAAAATGGAACGATATTAACAATAAAATTAAAAATATCATGTTTGAAAAACTCTCGAAAGACAGAGACGGATTTAATCCTGTTTTCATGATGGCAGACTCAGGAGCGAGAGGAAGTAAAGAGCAGATCAGACAGCTTGCCGGGATGCGGGGATTGATGGCGAAACCAAACGGTGAAATCATCGATGTGCCGATCAAATCCAACTTTAAGGAAGGTCTGACGGTTTTAGAATACTTTACCTCAACTCACGGTGCGCGGAAAGGATTGGCGGATACCGCCTTGAAAACTGCGGATGCGGGTTATTTGACCAGAAAACTGATTGATGTGGCTCAAAATATTGTTATTTCTCAGGAAGACTGCGGAACTCTCAAAGGAATTGAGATGACTCCGATCAAAAGCCCGATTGAGGAAAAAGTGATTGAGCCTATTTCTGAAAGAATTCTTGGACGATTTTTGGCAGAAGATATTTTTCACCCGAGAACAGGTGAAATTATTGCGAAAAGAAATATGGAAGTCGATGAAGAACTGGCGGAATACATTGAAAAAATCGGTCTGGATAAGGTCAAGGTTAGAAGCGCATTAAGCTGCGAATCTGAAGTCGGAATCTGTATTAAATGTTATGGTCGAAACCTTGCAACCGGAAAAACAGTTGAAGTCGGTGAAGCGATTGGAATTATTGCTGCACAGTCTATCGGACAGCCTGGTACCCAGCTGACAATGAGAACCTTCCACATCGGAGGGGTTGCATCGATGGGAGGCGGAGAAAGCAGCATTACTTTAAAATATCCCGCTTTTATTGTGAAACTTCCAAACAATTTGGCGATCAGGGGTGAAGAGAAAATTGTTACCCGAAATGATCAGTTGGTGATTAAAAATATTATCAGAGAGTTTTTAAAAGAAAATCTTGATATTAAAATAGAAAATAATATCAAGGTCTTTCCTGAAGATGTGATCGGAATTGACAAAAAAACGAAGAAAGAAATCCATGCGGACTGTACAGGATTTGTTATTATTCAGGGCGATGAAATCTATATTACCGGAGAAGAAACCAGCATTAATGTAAAAGCTGGAACCGAACTTTTTGTTTCTGAAGGCGAACTGGTGGAAAGAGAAAAAGAAATCGGAAAAACAGAACCGAATACAGACTACATTATTGCTGAAACGAACGGAGAAGTAAAATATGTGGATATTATTCCGGGTACAACTTTAAGACTTGAAAAAGAAGCCGGAAAAAAAGTACAGAAATATATCAAAGAAACAAAAGAAGAACACCTGATTCCTCAAATCACGATTGAAAGTAAAAACGGCAAGCCGACTCAATATCCTCTTCCTGCCGGAACCATGATTATGGTTGAAGAAAATCAGAAAGTAAGAGCAGGGGATGTGATTGCCCGTATTTCATCCAGTGAAATTAAAGTCAAGGATATTACCGGAGGTCTTCCAAAGGTTACTGAGCTTTTTGAATCCAGAGTACCTAAAAATTACTCATACATGGTAAAAGAAGACGGAGTGATCCGGTTTAAGGGAAAAGTCAGAAATAAATTTATTCTGGCTCTTGAATGTGTGGATGAAGAAAACAATGTGAAAAAAATCAAATACAGCATTCCTACCGACCGGCATATTTATGTCAGAGACGGGGAAGAAGTGAAAAAAGGTCAGCTTCTTTGCAGCGGAGAGCAAAACCCACATGATATCTTAAGGATTCTGGGCGTAGATGAAGTTTCAAGCTATCTTCTCAACAGGGTTCAGGAAGTCTATCGGGAGCAGGGCG
Source organism: Spirochaetes bacterium GWB1_36_13 (assembly GCA_001829155.1). Classification (GTDB taxonomy): domain Bacteria; phylum Spirochaetota; class GWB1-36-13; order GWB1-36-13; family GWB1-36-13; genus GWB1-36-13. Next base: position 11,443 of record MIAO01000072.1, read on the forward strand.
TTATGATTAATGACAAGCATATTGCTGTCATTATCAGACAAATGCTTTCAAAAGTAGAGATCAAGGAACCGGGAGATACCGATTTTATCATCAGCCAGAAAGCAGACCGGATTAAAGTGAAAAAAATCAACGAGAAGGTTATCGCGCAGGGAGGGGCTCCGGCGACATTCAGACCTGTTTTGATGGGTATTACAAAAACTGCCTTGAATACAGAAAGTTTTATTGCGGCCGCATCCTTCCAGGAAACTACGAGAATCTTGACTCGTGCAGCGATTAAAGGCGCCGAGGATGAACTGGTAGGTCTCAAGGAAAATGTTATTATCGGACATATTGTACCGGCTGGAACAGGCTTTTTGGCAAGAAGCATTGAAAATGATGCTAAAGAAGAGCAAAAGCAAAGACAAGAAGAACTTCCTTTAGAAACTATTCAAGATTGATCAATAATCTTATCTATTAAAGAGCAGCGGATTTTTATCCGCTGCTTACAAAATAAACATTGATGAAAAAAATACTCTTAATCAATCCTCCTGTTTATGATTTCAAGCTTTATGACGAGTGGATGAATCCTCTGGGGCTTCTTTTTCTTTCTTCTATTTTAAAACAAGCCGGATTTGAAGTTATTTTCAAAGATTATCTTTATTCAAGAGATTCAAAAAGAACTTATGGGAGAGGTTTTTTCAAAAGAGAAGAATATGATATTCCTCAAGACCTGAGCATCATGAATAAAAAATACTACCGGTTTGGTATTTCTGAAAAAGAAATGATTGAAGATATCAAAAAACTGGATTATGACCTTGTTTTAGTAGGTTCATTTCTGACTTACTGGTATCAGGGAAGTTTTGAAATGATCAGGATTTTAAAATCTCTTCATCCGGATAAACCTGTTTTTTTGGGAGGAAGTTATGCGACTCTCTGCCGGGAACATGCTTTGAAATCGGGAGCCGATGAGGTGATATCAGGAAATTTTAATGATGAAAGTTTGAAAAAAATAGGGAAAGTTTTAAACACACCTATTTTCAAAAAATGGGAAGAATATGATCAGTATATCGATATTCAATCTGTTATGGATAAACCTTTTTTGTCTTTAACACTTTGCCTTGGATGTCCTTACTCGTGTTCTTACTGTGCATCAAAAATTCTTCAGCCAGAATTTAAACTTCTCCACTTTCCGCCGATCGCCGATTTTCATGAAGCTTATCAAAAAGGCATCAGAAATATTGCGTTTTTTGACGATGCGCTTCTTTATTGTTTTGATAATTTGAAAGAACAGGTTGAAAAATTAAATGCTAAAGGGCTTTTTTTTAATTATCATACGCCCAATGGTCTTCATATTGGAATGATTGATGAAGAAAAAGCCTTGTTTTTAAAAAATAATCGATTCAAAACGCTTCGTTTCGGGCTGGAAGCTTTTGATCAAACAATTCAAACCAATTCATTCTATAAAGCTACTCAGGAAAAAATCGTAGAAGGGATCAATGCTCTTAAAGAAGCTGGTTTTCAAAAAATGGAAATTGGGTTTTATCTTCTCATTTCTCCCTTTGTGCAAAAAGAAAAAATTGAAGAAACAGTTGAATTTTTAAAGTCTCAGAGGGTCAATATTCATTTTAATCTTTTCTCACCTATTCCGGGGACACCCGATTTTCAGAAACTGGAAAAAATTTATCCTGAGATTAAAAATGAGCCGCTTTTCCATAATGACAGTGTTTTTATGTATAAATACCCTTTTTTTGAACCGGAATGGATTCAGGAGATGAAAAGAAAAATCAGGGGATATAATTCTGTGATGAGCTGATTTTATTTTTACCCTCAGGTAATTTAAAAAATATTTGAGCTTTTTTAATTGAATTTTTCGCTTTATTTTCTTTTTTAGATTTTTCATGTTATCTTTTCATAATAAAAATGATTGGGTTGTAAAATGAAAACAAAAATTAAAGATTTAAGTATTGATGAATTTAAGCATTTGATTTCTGATGTTGTTCAGGATTCATTTCAGGAAAATTTAGAAGACCTTGTTGCTTTAAGCAGTGACCCTTATATCAAATCTATTACAGAAGCTCGCAATGATTATAAAAAAGGTAAAGTGAAATCATTTTCAGAAGTTTTTGATGTATGAAATCATTTTTACTGAAAGGGCTTTTAAAGATATTCAAAATTTTGATAATTCTTTGAAAAAGCGTATAGGTAAAAAACTTCAACAATATGCTGTTGACCCGCAATATTATGCTAAAGCTTTGATCAATTCAAAATTAGGTTCTTATCGGTTTAGAATTGGGGATTATAGAATTATTTTTGATATAGATGATAATAAAATTGTTGTGTTAAGAATTGGACTTAGAAAAGATATTTATTTATAAAAACAACCAGCTAAGACAAGAGAGAATCCTCCATTATTCAACCCTGAAATTAAGCCGGACAGGGAAAAAGAGCCTCGTGCAGGGTTGTTTAAATCAGGGTCGTATTTAAATTAAAACAGGTGAAACAATGTTCCAGAAACAAGAGATAATGTTTTTAATTTAAATTCTTTTTTTTTCTTTACTCAAAAATCAATAATCAGTGAGAAAATCCAAAAGTTTTATTTCAGTATTTTTATTGGAAAAATAATTAAAATCCCAAGGATCATTGAAAAAAACAACCTGTTTTCCATGGTCATCGATACCAGATGCTTCACGGTAGGAAAGTTTGTTTTTTAAGAAATTTTTATCAACAGGGACTTCCAGCCAGCGCAAGACTTTCCAAGGCATAACTTCCAAGCGGGTCTCGACCCCGTATTCATCTTTTAAACGGTATTGAAGGACTTCAAACTGTAAATCCCCTAAAGCTCCCAAAAGAGGGATGTTTTGAGTTTGATTATCAATTTGAAAGGTTTGAACAATATCTTCGGCTAAAAGATGATCCAGTCCCTTGCGGAATGATTTATATTGAGAAGTATTGATATTATGGATATAAGCAAAGATTTCGGGCGCAAAACGGGGTATTTTTTTAAAAACAATTTTAGGGTTTGAGCTGATCGTATCTCCAATTTTAAACTCGGCATTGGTGATAAATCCAATGATATCGCCCGGATAGGATTCATGGATGGTTTCTCTCTCATTCCCAAATACACTGTGAGCGCTGGAGAGCCTGATTTCTTTACCGGTCCGGGTATGAAAGACTTTTAAATCTCTTTGAAATTTTCCTGCGCAGACTCTTGCAAAAACCATTCTATCCCGGTGCATGGGATTCATATTGGTCTGCATTTTAAAGACAAAAGCTGCAAACGAAGGATCGGTCAGAGAAAGAGTCTCACCTGAAAGAACCTGTCTGGGTTTGGGTGGGGCGGAATAATCAAGAAATCCGTTTAATAAAAGCTCAATTCCGAAATTATTGGAAGCACTCCCGAAATAAACCGGAGACAGATCGCCCGAATGGATTTTTTCACGGTCAAAAGATGCGTGAGCATAATCTAAAAGCTCAATTTCTTCGACAAATTCCTTGTAAATATTTTCAAGGAGGAGATTTTTAAAAAAAGGGTCGGAAAGGCTGTGGATCGAAACACCTGCTTTGTAAATACCTCCCACAGAGCGTTCAAAAAGATGAACTTCCTTATTCAAACGGTCATAAACACCTTTAAAAAACTCTCCAGACTCAATCGGCCAATTAACCGGAAAAGTATGAAGTCCTAAAACATCTTCAATCTGATCGAGAAGTTCGATGGGAGATTTTGCGGGACGGTCCAGTTTATTGATAAAAGTGAAAATAGGGATTTGCTGCTTACGGCAAATTTCAAAAAGTTTTACGGTCTGACTTTCAATTCCTTTCGCAGCATCAATGACCATGATGACGCTGTCCACGGCAGTGAGTACACGGTAAGTATCTTCTGAAAAATCTTTGTGTCCGGGTGTATCCAGAAGATTGAATTTATGGTTTTTATATTCAAACTGGAGAAGGGTGGAAGAAATAGAAATTCCTCTTTTCTTTTCAAGCTCCATCCAGTCGGAAGCGGTGTCTCTTTGTTTTTTTTTGGCAGTTACTGAGCCTGCAAGGTCTAAAGCGCCTCCATAGAGGAGAAGTTTTTCAGTCAGCGTGGTTTTCCCCGCATCGGGGTGAGAAATAATGGCCAGGGTTCTTCTTCGTGCAATTTCTTGATTCATAGGCTCTTCTTAAATAGTTGTTTGAAAATTCTTAGGGATTAAATTTATAACTTTGTTCTTACTTTGACAAGAAAAAAACTTGCAAATAAAATAATGCGGAAAATATACTGAAATGAATTTAAATTGCAAAAAAAACAACCCCTTTCTGTCATTCCCGCGAAGGCGGGAATCTATTGAAAATAAGTTTATTAAGTTAAAGATTCCGGTCTTTTGCAAGCAAAAACCAGAATGACAGGTTTGCATTTTATATTCAGGCTGTCGATTATTGTTTAAATTAACTCGGACACCGAGCGGAGTCGAGGTGTCACTTCGGCTCCGCTCAGTGACCGTA
>MIAO01000073.1:0-200 GCA_001829155.1 Spirochaetes bacterium GWB1_36_13
AATATTTTCGTTTAACGGAACGCTTGGCGTCATCTATGAAAAACCGCACATTTCTGAATATATTTTCGAGGAGGGCTGTATTTTGATTTTAACATCCGACGGAATAAAATCAAATTATCAAGCTGAACCTGAATTATTAAGAAAATCGCCTCAGGAAATAGGGCATGAGATTTTAAAAAATTTTTCCAAAGAATATGATG
>MIAO01000073.1:224-7017 GCA_001829155.1 Spirochaetes bacterium GWB1_36_13
AAAGGATAAAAAATGCCTGTAATTGTTTTATTTTTTTTATTTATAACAGCCTCTGCAACAGCTCTTTTTTATAGAAAAAAATTAAATCAGCTGCGGATTTTTGTTAAAATGGAAGATAACCGCAGGAAAGAAAAAGAAGCAGGCTGCCTGAAACATCAGAGCGAATTAAAAAAGAATGAAAAAATCTTAGAGGAAAAAAATGTAAATCAGAAAGAATTTATTTTCAACCGGGATTTTCTTATTTTAATGCTTTCTATAGAGCTTAATAATCTGGTTGAAACGATTCCCAATATCAACTGTAAACTTTCGTCTTCAAAGGAGCATATAGAAAAAGCAACCGTCAATACGGTTAAACAGCTTAACAGCATGCTTGGAAGCACAGTCCATACTGTAACCGAAGTTTTTGAAACTATTAAAGAAAAACTGAAAACCAATATCAGCAAAGAAAAAAATACAAAAGAATCTTTAAACATAGAAGAAGTGCATAAAAAATATGAATCTTTATTAAATGAAGTGGTGGAAGACCTTGCTTTGATTATCCAAAAAAAGACGGAAGATGTGGGTAAACTTGACGATATTAAAAACAAGATAAAAAACATCAGCACATTTTCTAAAAAAATCAATAAAATGACTCAATCAACCAAACTGCTTTCTTTCAATGCCAGAATTGAATCTTCTAAAGCCGGAGCGTTTGGAAAATCTTTTGGCGTAGTGGCGACTGAAATGGGAAAATTAGCCAGCGAATCCGAACTTATGGTAAAAAAAATAGAGTTTGAATTAAAGCAGACCGGTGATTTTATTGAAAACTCGATTATAGATATTAAAAATGCCATGGATGTGGAGACTAAGTTTCTGAATTCTACCATTATTATTTTGAAAGATGTTTTTTTATCTGTTTTAAACTCTCTGACATCCCTAAGCGTAATTATGGAAGAATCCTTGACTGGAGAAAATTCCAAATTCAGTCAGGAAATTAAAAACATAACATACAGCCTTCAGTTTGAAGACATTACAAGGCAGGTTTTTGAATCTCTGATTCATTCGTTGGATAAAATATATCAGAGAATTAAAAACATGGAAATCTATTATGAGATTGAAAAAAATGTCAATCCGTCTTTAATTCGGGATCTTATTTTGCAGGAAACCCAAAGAATGGATAGTTTATTTAATTCTTCGGATACTGAAGAGGTTTTTTCTGTCCAAGAAGGAAATGAAGTTACTTTTTTTTAACAGAACGCTAAAAATTTAATAATCAATAAAAGGAGTCTGATATGATCTTTGCAATAGACTTTGGAACCAGCAATTCATTGATTGCTTGTTACCTTAATAATAAAGTGGAAATTATCCCCAATGAAAGAGGAGAAAGGCTAACTCCTACGGCGATCTCTTTTAAATCAGATGAAGAGGTGTATATTGGTGAGATAGCCAAGCAGCAGTCGGTCATCGAGGCGGCGAATACTGTTTTAAATATTAAAAGACAGTTAGGATCAGGTCATGAATTTTTTTATAACGGACGAAGCTACCGTCCGTCGGAGCTGGCTGCCCTAGTTTTAAAAAAGCTGAAAAATCACGCTGAAAAGACTACCGGAGAAAAGGTTAAAAAAATAGTTCTTTCAGTTCCGGCCTATTTTAATAACCTGCAGAGGCAGGATCTGCTTCATGCGGCTTATCTGGCCGGGCTTGAAGTTGTTCAGCTTATTAATGAACCGACTGCAGCAGCTCTGGCATATCAGATAGAAGGCAAAAAAAAAATTCTGGTCGTTGATTTTGGAGGAGGCACTCTTGACATTTCTTATATTCTGGGGGAAAATTTGTCTTACAAGGTAAAAGCTGTCTCAGGTAATAATCATATGGGAGGGATAGATTATGACCTTAAATTTGCCGACTTTATTATTGAAAAATATTTAAAAGAATTCAATATTGATTTAAAACAGGATGAAATAGCTTATCAGCAGATATTAAACAATGCAGAGCGAATAAAAAAAGATCTTTCGAGCGCCGAAGAAATAGACCTTGCCATTCCATATATTTCTGTAACCGAGAAAGGTCAAATTCATATTAAGGAAAAAGTAACCCGGGAGAGTTTTAAAGAACAGACCCAATCCCTTACCCAATCTATTTTAAACACATTAAACAAGTTTTTGGATGAAAATGAAATTACTGGCAAAGATATTGACTGTCTTATTTTTGCCGGAGGCGGGACAAGAATCTGCGGTATAGCCGATTCTATCAAAAATGCGGTTTTAAAAGAAAAATCCAAAATCAAGTTTTTAAGCCATATCAATCAAGATGAAGTTGTTGTTTATGGGGCTGCCGTATATGCCGGAATTCTTGAAAAAAAGATCAAGGATATTGATTTTTATGATGTCACTTCGCATTCTTTAGGTATCTTGGATCATCATGAAAGATTTGTAGAGCTGATTCCAAAAAATACACTTTATCCTGTTTCCGCCGACAAGATATTTACTACGGTGGAAGATAATCAGGAAGAGGTTTATATCCCTGTTTGTCAGAAAGACGACAGCAGCGAGCTGATTTACCACGGAGAACTGGCTTTAAAAAACCTGCCTCATGCAAAGGGCGGAGAGGTTAAAATCAGTGTTATTTTCAATATGGATAAAAACTGTGTTCTTCAGATTAAGGCAGTGGAAATGGACACTCTTTCTCATTCCCATATAGAATTAGAGGTTCCTTTTGTAAAGCGGGTAGAAAAAAAATCTGAAAGAAGAGGACAGGGAATTAAAATTATTTAAAGAATTACCAGAAATAAAATCTGCTATTCTTTTCCTTTTTTTCCTCGTTATGATGAATCTCTAAATTTATTTTTCTTTAATCTGGCTTAGCATTTCCGGAGAAATAGTTTCAAGCAGTTTTTTTAAACATAACCTGATGAAACATGAAAAATCGGCGGAGATACTGGAGGCTGGTACGGCATACAGGAAGATAGGACAGTTTTAGATTAACTTAAAAACTCCTTTTAAGTCAATTTCCATTTCAGGGAGGATAAAAGACTGAATTTTGTCCTCTTTGGAGTAAGTTTCCGGTTTTCCGTATTCTTTTTTTTCATTGAGTTTAAAAACCATCACAATTTTTTCTTCGGGATAAACGATCCAGTATTCCCTGACACCATATTTTTCATAAAGGTCAAGCTTAATCTTTGTATCACGGATAGCAGTAGCAGGAGAAATAATTTCTATCACCAGATCAGGGGCTCCCAAGCACCCTCTATCATTCAGTTGAGATTCATCGCAAACCACTATTATATCAGGCTGGACTACTGTATCTTCAGAAAATCTCACATCCAAGGGGGCAAAATACATCTGGCAGGGTTTGTTTTGGAGAAAAGATTCAAACGAAAATGACAGTTTTTTTAATATTCCCTGGTGTTTTCTGGACGGCGCAGGACTCATATTGTATGGAAGACCTTCAATTAATTCCCATCTTTCATCAATCGACCAGTTTAAATAGTCTTGGTAAGTATATTTTTCATCCATTTTTTCAGCAGCGCCCATCTTCAGTCCTTATTATTAATTTTTCTTTTAAAATATACTAAAGAAAAACTTTATTTTGAATGTCGTTTTTATTAAATTTATACCTTCGCACACCCCTAATCGGAGTAAACCTCGCGAAATTATTAAACCATGAGGAGGAATGTTTGAGAAAGTACGAGGTAATGTTTATTCTTGACCCAAGAGAGGAGTTAGATTTATTGAAAAACTCCCTGAAAGAGCTGTTCAAGGAAAATGGGGCTGAAATCCTTGAGGAAAAAGAAATGGGTCTTAGAAAACTCGCTTATCCTATCAAAAAACGGGATAAAGGTTTCTACTATTTATTAAACCTTAAATCAGAGCCTAGCAAAAACGAATTTTTAAAAAAAGAGCTGAACCTGAAAGAACCGGTGATGCGCTATATTTTTGTAAATCAGGAGAAATAGAGCAATGTCTATTAACCATGTTGTCTTAATCGGACGACTTACATCAGATCCTGAAATCAGGGCTACCGGTTCCGGCATGCAGGTTGCTTCATTTACCATAGCAGTCAATGACTATTATAAAGGCGAAGAAAAAGCCTATTTTTTTGATGTCAAAGCATTTGGAAAAACAGCGGAAACTTTGAGAAACTATACAAAAAAAGGATCTCTAGTTGCGATTGACGGAAAACTGACCCAGGAAAGATGGGAGACAAAAGAAGGCGGAGAGAAAAGAAGCAAGGTGGTTGTCTTATTACAGGGACTTCAGCTTCTGTCGCCAAAAGATTCAGAGGGTGGGGGCAGTAAAAACTACAGCCGCCAGTCAGAATCCAAACAATCCACTTACTCTTCTGAAAGAGAAAGCTATATGGACGATGATTCTCTGGACAGCGATCTTCCGTTTTAGAAAATTCGAATAACTTTAAACTATACAGGAGCAAAATATGTCTGAACAGCAAAGAGAACAGACCTCTGACAACAGCGAACAGAGAATGCAGAAAAGAGTTCAAATCCCAAGATTTGTCTTCAAAAAGAAAAAATGCCGTTTCTGCAAAATGGATATTGATTTTCCAGATTTTAAAGACATTGATATTCTTTCAAAATATGTTACTGAAAAAGGTAAAATTTTACCGAGAAGAATCAACGGATGCTGCGAAAAACACCAAAGAAGAGTAAAAACAGCTATTAAACAAGCGAGATACATGGCTCTTCTTCCGTTCGTGAAAAAAGAAACAGCCGGAAGCCGTCAAGATTTTAACCGTTAAAATGAAACTACTAACAGAAAGGGGAAGAATATGGTAGAATTAATCCTAAAAAAAGATGTCATCGGTTTAGGTGAGGAAGGCGATATCGTCCGTGTGAAAGACGGATTCGCAAGAAACTATCTGATGCCTTTTCAATACGCGATTCCAAAAAGCGACAACAATTTAAAAATTTTGGAAAAACAAAGAGAAGCGATTGAAAAAAGAAAAGAAGAAAAAAGAAAACTTGATCAAAACCTGAAAGAAAAAATTCAGACCACTAAAATAGAGCTCAAAAGAAGAGTCGTAGAAGGAACTAAACTCTACGGATCTGTTTCCGCCAAAGATCTGGTCGTTATTTTAAATGACGAGGGAATTCAAGTTGAAAAACACAATATTGAAATGCCCGGTCCGATCAAATTAATCGGCGAGCACACCATCGCTATCAAACTTTCTACCGGCGAAAAAGCAACCCTGAAAGTAAATATTCAGGCTGGAGAATAAAAAGAAGAGGGGTTTCCCTCTTTTTTTTTGTTTCTTTATGAATAAAAAAATTTATTTTTCTCTTCTTTATCTTTTTCTCGTTTTTCTCTTAAAAACATTTCAAATTTTCCTGATTCAAGATTTTTCACTTTTCGCATACCTTCCCTATTTTCTTGTTTTTGACCTGCCCGTCTTGTTTTTTATTTTTTTATTTTTTGATCTGCCTTTTTATTTTATCCTGAACCAAACAAAATGGTATTTTATTATCATAAAATCTTTATTTTACATCCTGTTTTTCTTTATTATTCTTTACACCGGACTGATGGTGAAATTTTTTCTGCTTTTTGGAAATTACCTTTCCTACGGACACTTGATGCAGGCGCATAAAGTGGAAAGCTTTCAGGGCGGAATTTCAAAAGAATTTGACAGCATTGTTTTATCCATTCTTATTTTTTCCTTTCTTTTTCTTTTTCTTTCCGTCTTTTTTCATAAAAAGAAAATAGTTTTAAAAACTCCTCTGCTTTTTAAAAAAAAGGTTTTATTCATCTCTCTTACACTTTTTATTTTTATCATTTCTTCCCTTTTTGCAGGAATCAACAAACATGATTTTTATTCTCTGGACAAAAATCCCTTTATTGAACTCTTTCAATCCAGTTTTTTCACGGAAGACAATTTAAGCACGACCGAACAGGATCTGAAAGATACTCAGACGAATGAAGCTGAAATTCAAAATAAAACTTCGCAAAACAACAGTGAGAAAACAAGAGGATTTGATTCCAGATCTATTTTAAATAACGACTCTCTTAATCCTATCCTGCTGGATCATCCCGAAATCAAAGACATGAATCTTGTTTTTATTATTATGGAATCCACTTTTTTTGATTATACAGATCTTCTGAAAACAGGTGATGCAAAAATCACTCCCAATCTCAAAAAAATATCTGAAAAAGCCTTGGTTCTGCCCCGCCACTACACTCCAGAACCAGCCACTCTGAAAGCTCTTTTCGGGATTTTTACGGGAAAATATCCCTATCAGACCAATTTCAGGGCAGACTGGAGGGGTTTTGTAGAAAGAGCCAATAAAAAAGAACTTTATCTTGGAAATTTTCTCCAGAAAAAAGGTTATGAGACTGCTTTTTTTACCACAGCAGACGGAGAACTCTATTCCCAGACTCTGATGCTTTCTAAAAGCTTTCAAAAAGTGATCGATGCCCAGTATATCAAAACCATCCGGAAAAAATTTCCTGAATTTAAATACTATTCCAATGGAATCGATGACCGTATTCTCATTCCTCTTTTTGAAGAATACCTAGACCAACATAAAAATAAAAAATTCTTTGCAGCTCTGATGCCTCTTTTCCCTCACCACCCTTATGAAATTCCTTCAAAAGAGTTTGAAATAGTCCCTCCTAAAACCGATTTTGACCGATACCTCAATTCTCTTTACTGCGGAGACTTTATTGTGGGAAAATTTTATGAAGCATTGGAAAAAAGAGGGCTTTTGGATAAAACTCTTTTTGTGATTGTTTCAGACCACGGAGAAGCTTTTTTTCAGCACCCTAGAAACTACATCCACTCACTTTATCTTTATGAAGAAAAC
>MIAO01000074.1:0-10142 GCA_001829155.1 Spirochaetes bacterium GWB1_36_13
AATTTTACAAAAAGAGGAGGAAAAATGGCTCGAAGAAAAAATGCGCTGGTTATCGGAATTGCGAATGAAAGCAGCATTAGTGCGGCAATTGCGAAGGAACTCTATGAAAACGGCTACAATATTATTCCGACTTATCTTAATGAAAGGGCTTTGGCTCATGTCAAAAAAGTCACGGATCAGCTTGGAGTGGAAACGCTCTTCCCGTTTCAGGCGGGAGATGAAAAACAGCTTCAGGATATTACTGATTATTTAAATGAAAATGATATTAAGATTGATGTTTTTGTTCATGGGATCGCTTTTGCTTCTGAAATCAAAAAAAACCTTCACGAGGTTTCCTGGACATCGTTTAAAGAAGCAGTAAAGGTTTCGGCTTTCTCGATGGTGGAAATTACCCGTAAATTGATCGAAGAAGATGTTTTAAATCCGGATTCAAGCATTTTAACCATCTCATACAGAGGCTCTCAGGTAGCGGTAGAAGGCTATAATATGATGGGACCTGTAAAAAACATTCTGGAAGCTTTGGTAAGGGGGCTTGCATCTGAACTGGGCGGTAAAGGAATCAGAGTCAACGCTGTTTCTCCAGGACCGGTTATGACACGGGCAGCCAGCGGGATCAATGGATTTTCCAGTTTGATAGAAGCAGTGAAGAAAACTTCTCCCATTGGAAGAACAGCCAGTCTGGAAGATATCGGCAGGATGTCTTATGAAATGATTCATAATCCTTCGATTAATGGAACCGTGTATCTGGTTGACTGCGGCGAAAGCGTTGTATTCAGTGTGAAATAGGAGGAGATCGATGAGTAAAAATGCATTAATTATAGGAATCAGAAATGAAAAAAGCTTAAGCTATGAAATAGCAAAGGAATTGATTAAAAAAAACTACAGTGTTTACGCGACCTATCAGGATGAATCGACATTGAAAAGTGTGAAAGAAGCCGCCGATGAGCTGGGAATAAAAGCTATTTATCAGTATGATGCGCGGAAAGACTCTGATCTGGAATCGTTTACCGATGCGTTAAAAAAATCAGGTGTCAAACTGGATGTTCTGGTTCATGGAATTGCCTATTCTTCCACACCGGGGGCAAAACTCAACCAGCTTCTGATGAATATCAGCGGGGATGAGTTTACCGACGCAATTCGTATCGGAGCTTTTTCTCTTCTTGAAGTAATTGGAAAATTATACGAGAACATCAATGAAAATGCCTCTATTCTAGCTCTCACCAGCCGGTGGTCAAGGGTGGCTGTTCCTGGATTCAATGTGATCGGAGCGGCAAAAGCTTCTCTTGAATCAATTGTCAGGGGGCTTGCCGAAGATCTTGGGCGCTTGAAGCAGATTAAAGTCAATGCGCTTTCATCCGGGCCCGTTTCTACCACAGCCCTTTCTTCTTTAGGGAATAGTCTTTCGATTCTTGAAGCAGTCCGAACCCGCTCTCCATTAAAAAGAAATGTCAGTAAAGAAGATGTCGCTTCCCTGGCAATGGCGTTGATTGAAAACAATTCTATTTCTGGAACAATTTATCAAATCGATACGGGGCTTGAAATCATGGGTGTTTAAAACAAAAGCAGGACTTTCCCTGCTTTTATTTCTTTCAAGACTTGAAATTAAGTTTAATATTTCCTTTTGAAATTACGAAAATTTAAACCAAAAACAACTCAGGTTCTTAAAATATGTTTAATAAAAAGCAAAATTCAAATCTTGAAATTGAAAATCTAAAAGAAAGCTATGAAAAAGAAATAAAATTAAAAGAATCTGACATTGACGGTCTTCTTAAAAAACAGAAAGAGCTTGAAGAAAAGATTAAAAATCTGGAAAAACTGGCTCAGGAAAAAGATTTTACAATCAAAGAAAAAGAAATTGAAAAAAAAGAAATTGAGAAAAAACTTTTCAATCCCATTCTTTTTGATAAAGGACATCAGACTCTTCTGGGTTTTATGAGAGTACCCCCGTTTTTAGATAAAGTTTTAGGCCGTCCTTTTATGATTACTCTTGCTCAGGAATTTAACTATGTCGAGGCTGAAGACAGAGAGAATCTTGAAAAAAGAAAAAAAGGCGTAGAAGATTTAGAAAAAGCTGGAGGAAGGATTCTTCATACTTTCCGGGATGAGTATAAAAAAAATCACAGTTTCAGAGTGGTTTACGCTTATTCTTCAAAAGAATATAAAATGAACACTCCCAATGGGAAAGTCAGCCTGAAAGATTTTATGTTTCCAAAAGATTTAAATGCCGGGGTTGAAATCAGCAGTCAGTTTAAAAGTGCACTCTATTTGTGCCTTAAAAATAAAACAACTCAGTCAGCAGTTCTTCCAGAGTCGGTTTTTGGCGCGCCTTTTTTATCTTACGCATTTCCTATTCTGGATGATTCAGGCACTCCGATCGGAGCTGTTTCTTTTTCAAATGATATTTCGCAGATTATTCAAATTGCACAAAGCCTTGGGGATATTGTTTCGGCAGAAAGCGATACGGTGCTTCATAACCTTGCGACTGTATTGAAAGAAGAGCTTCATTTTTCTGAAGAGGCCTCTTATCAGGTGAAGGAAGAAGCCCTTTTATCCCAGAAAAACGCTGAAAATATCCGCAGAAAAGGGCAGGAAGTAATTGAGATCGCAGAGCGGTTAAAAGTATTATCTTTAAATACAGCCATTGAAGCAACCCGTGTAGGAGCAGCGGGGAAAGGTGTCAGCGTGATTGCCGATCAAATGAAAATGATATCTGAAACAACCAGAAAGACTTTAAAAGAAATTTATCAGGAGAGCCAGAAACTCCATGATTCTTCCAAAAAAGTTTTTCATACTTCTTCAAAACTGGAAGAAAGCTCAAACAGGCTGAAAAGTGAAAGCAGCATTCTTTTTAATACTTCTTTTAAAATTACCAGTCAGAAAGATGATCTGGCAGCTCTTGTCAGAATGACTATTGATGAAATCACACAGGATCAGGAAGATTTAAACGCGATTTTCGAATTGATTAAAAAAATCCAGCACGAAGCGGGAAAGAAAAAATAAATTTATTTTGCCAGGCTTTCAAAGACAGACCGGGTAAATTCTTTCATTCTGGCAAGCATCCAGGTTCCCGTAATCATAATAACAATGAAAATAGCCACAAGTTTTGGCGCAAAGGTCAGCGTCTGCTCCTGAATCGAGGTAGTGGCTTGAAAAATTGCAATTATCAATCCAACTACTACAGCAGTAATAAGAATAGGCGCGCTGATAATAAGAACTTCAATAAAAAATCTTCCGATAAGATAGCTGATTTCGCCCTGATCCATTTTTTCTCCGGTTAAAGTTTGTAAAAATCAAGACTTGCCTGAAGTTCGTCCGGCATCTGTTTCCCGTCTTTAATGTATTTCGCATACTTGTTCTGATAGCGGATAATATCTTTTCTTCTCATATTGGTAAATTTAGTGTGAATCTCTTCATAAGCGGGCATTTTGCAGATTTTATTCCGAATATCTCTTGGAAAAGGGATTTGACGGTAAAAAATATTCCGCACAACCTTATTAAGGGACGGTCTGCCTTCGCTTTCCATTTTAATCCATTTAGTATAATCATTGACAAATTTTTCACGGTCGCTTCTGTATTTTTTAAACTCTATGCCGATTTTTTCTTTGGTTTCAGAAGATAAATCCTTGTTTTTTTTATAAAACTGGACATAATCCATATACTCTGAAGTCAAGCTGAGCTGGGTGATATCTGCCCATGAAGGGCCTAAAAGTTCTTTTAAAAGTTCCCATCGAAAAATTCCGAATACTTCGATAATCATTTCTTTTAAATCTTCTAAAACAAAGATCGGTAGATTGATTCTTCCTCTTGTATCTTTCGATCTTTCTTTTACCTGCCAGACCATAGGGCGCTTTCCCCAGCTTGGAAGGAGAATCACATTCGGAAGAATTTCTTTGGTAATGATTTCTTCATAGCTTGCTTCAGGGTGCCTGAAAAGATATTCACGGTAGAATGCCCCGAAATCCAGACTTTTTATCTGGAAAAACATTTCTTTCATCTTATTTTTTCCGGCAAAATACTTGCTGGCATCACCGGCAAAGGCTTCGTTCATCAAAATAGGGGAGTAGTTGAAAATTTCACCGCTGCATATTTTTGAGCACTCTTTCACAAGATTTTTAATTTCAAACTCGATTCTAGTTTCGTCTTTATCGATTTCTTCCGGGGTGATCAGTTCTTTCCGGCTTCTGCGGGTGGACTCTTCTTTTAAATATTTTAAATAAGTTTCCCCCATGGCATTAATACTGGGTTCATTTGACCTGGTCATTATCGTTTGAAGCCATTCAAATGTGTCATAAATGGGCAGTTCTGGATCAATCGGAGTGTTTTTATGTTCATATAAAGTCACAATTGTTTTAGGGTGAATCAAATCTTCGTCAAAAAAACCATAGCGGAGCATCATTTCCACCGGCTTATTCATTTCTCCGCTTCGATAAAAATTCACCATGCATTTTTCATAAATATGCCAGTATTGATTGGTAATATTGTTTCTAAATCGTTTAATACTGTCATCGCCTGAAAGTTTTTCCGACATCAGCTTGAATTTGTTGTAGTCTTCAATAAATTTTTTATAAGCTTCTTCATCAAGATCAGCGTATTTCAATATTTTTTCAGTTGAATTTTTCAGTTCTTCCGGAACAGTATAGGATTCTTCGACCGACACGCCAGTTTCTTCTTGGGATTCCATTTTTTCAGCATTCGTGTTTTTCAGGGTAATAATATTTTTTTCAATTTCAGCGATAAAAACAGGGGCAAACGGTTTAATAGAATTAGAAAGTGTCAGGGTGTTGGATAAAATAGTATTGATAATCGTAGTAATATATTTTACCAGATCCTGATTTTTCGAGATTTGTTTTTTAACATCTAAAAGATTGCGGATCAAGTTTTGAGGATTGAGTATATCGGAGTATTTCTTGACAGTCTTATCGAAAGAAAAACGGATCAGTTTTAAAATAGAGGCAAAATGAAGAGAAGCTTTTTCAACATAATAGGCGATAAAAAAAGGTTCTTTCCCATAAAATTGACTCTGTACTTCTCCCGGCATAGAATAAAGCTTTGAGAAAAAAGTAATTTCCTTTTTATCCTGATCGCTTAAAAAAGTAAGTTCTTCATCGATAATATCATTGAAAGAAACCTGAAAGACATTTTTGGACAGAGGATAAATGTCGATTTTCTGGTTTTCAAAAGACTGAAAAATTTCTTTCACATTTTCCATATACAGGTCATCAATAACAGAAACATTGTATTTTGCTCCCAGATAACCGATTGATGCTTTCCCGATTGCTTCAAGTTTCGCGAGATTTGAAAAAAGTTTTTCTATTGTAATAATAAAATTGGCTGACTGAGCGGACATTTTCAGGAGGGAACGGAGCATTTGTATCCCATAGTTGGGCTTTTCTTTGATTATTTTTTCAAGTTCTTCGCGGTTTTTAATAGGAGTCTGATTGATATTCGATTCATCCAGGCTTTTGACCGAGTAAGAGGAAAAACCTGAGTCAAAATAACTCTCCAAGCCGAAAAAAGTGTTGTTTTTAATTTGTGAAAAAAGAATTTCATGAGGATTATTGGAATAATTAAAACGGTAAATCAGCCCAAGCGTACCTTCAAGAAGATACCATACCTCAGAAATGTTTTCACCTTCTTCAAATAAATAAGAATCTTTAGAATATAAGTCTGGCATTTCATTTTCCGCTTTTGATTTTACTGAGTCAAAGAAAACTCTTTTTATAAAAGATACTCATAAAGTCGATTTGAAATGAAAAAAATATTGACAAAGATAAAAAAATTGTTATTTATAAATTAACAATAAATAAAATAAATTATAAAATTGATATTTCCGAAAATATACAGGCGGAGGCGGCAATGTTTTATTATAACTTCGCTGAAAGTTTTTTATCTTTAATCAATAAAGATAAAAATAAAACAGAAAAAACAGCAGAAAAGCTTAAGGTGGCACAAGAATTGCAGGATTTATCGTCTGAAAAAATGAGTGAAAAGGGGAATACAAGTCAAATGTCTCTTATTGAATTTGAGCGTTCCAGAAAAGAAAAATTGAAGAAAAAGAAAGCAAAGAAAAGAATGCTTGCTTTGATGAATAAAAGAAAGAAAATTAAAAAGATTCAAAGCGGAGAATACGAAAAGAGTTTTAACAATTCTGAAACCCAAGAAGGGTCAATTGCAAAATACCTGAAAGAAATCGATAAAATTCATCTTTTAACTCGTGACGAAGAATTAAATCTTTCTAAAAGAGCAGCTGAAGGCGATATGGACTCTAAAAATAAATTAATTCAGGCAAACCTGAGATTTGTTGTCAATATAGCGAAAAAATATCAGAAAAGAGGTCTTCCTCTCATTGACCTGATCAGCGAGGGTAATCTTGGATTGATTACAGCCGCAGAAAAATTTGACTATACAAGAGGATATCACTTTATTTCCTATGCGGTCTGGTGGATCAAACAGTCTATTTTAAAAGCTCTTTCTGAAAAAACCCGTCTGATCCGTCTTCCCTTAAACCGGGCAAATCAGCTGATGCAGATTGAAAGACTTCGGAAAGAATCCGATTTTGATGAGAAAGAAGATTTTACAACCGATGAGATTTCTAAAAAAATCAAAATCTCAAAAGAAAGCGTTCAGGATATCCTGAATGCGTCAAAAGATTATGTATCACTTGAAATACCGGTTATTCAGGATAAAAGAGAAAGAGTTCTGGCCGAGCTTTTAAAAGATACTTCTATTCCAAAGCCTGAAAATACGATTGTTCATAATTCTTTAAAAGAAGCTATTTCCAAAGTGTTGAATACGCTTTCTGAAAAAGAAAGAGAAGTGATTAAATACCGTTATGGACTGGATGACTATAAAGCGCTTTCTTTGAAACAGATTGGAGAAAAATTTAATCTGACCAAGGAGAGAATCCGTCAGATAGAGAAAAAAGCAATTAAAAAACTTCAAACCTATTCCAGACAGGAAGTTTTAAGACCCTTTCTTTCAGAAGAATAGTGATTTCAAGCCCTGCTGTCTTGCGGGGCTTTTTTAAAATTTATATAAAACTGAATTTAAATTGCAAAAATTTAACCGTATTCAAGACTATCCCAGCGGTTTCAAATCTAAACCCCTAACCCCATTATCATTAACTCTTTAAGAACAAGGGAGAATCCCTCCGTGCTTCCATCCTTGAAAAATCAAATTTTACCCAGTTCTTCCATCAATGCTTTTCTTTTGGGGTATTCAACTTTTAAATAGGATATGATTTGATCTGCTTTATCTTTTGCGCCAAGTTTGATGATTTTTCTGATATACTTGACGGCATTTTGATAATGGTCCCGCCCCATATTTTTTTTCATATATTCAATAAGAGCCTCGGAATAAAATTGGACGATTTCGGGGGCATAATTTTTTGAAAGGTATTTTTCATATTCTTCTATTGTATTTAAGTTGGGAGATTTCTTAACCAGACCGAAAAGCCTGTCCCACCATTCTTCCTTGATAAAAATATCTGCCAGCATTCTTTCTACATCCCAATGTTTTTTTTGGGTAATATCCTTTATGACTTCTTCTATAAAAGCCTTCCAGTTTTCTGGGTTTACATGCTGTTTTAAAATTCCGTAATAATCTTGTTTATGTCTGAAATTGTAGAGCAACATCCAACGGGCATATTCAATGATTTTTTCCTTATTGTTTTGAGCCAGCGATATTTTCACAAGCCAATCATACCATTCGGATACAAACCCCGGTCTTTCTTTCTGATCGCAGACAATTCCGTCTTGTGCAGTTGAAATGGCTTTCTGATAGTTCTTATTTTCCAAAGCTTTTTCTATCGCTATCTTTCTGAGAGAAGTATTTGTAATATTCTGCTCCAGATATTCTTCAGCCGTATTTTCTCCCTTAGTTTTTAAAAGAATATGATACAAAAAAGTCTGTAACTTTTCTTTTTGATACTCTGAAGCTGAATTTTGCGCCTTGTTGATCAAGGTTAAAATATATTCTGTTTCTTCCTCAGTTTTTAAAAGAAGCAAAGCAATATCCAGCATCCCGATATGCCAATCCCACCCCGAAAATATCCCTTTCTCAAAAGCAGTAAAACAATATTCCAGCAGCTGTTTCCGCAATAGTTCCGAGACTCGTTTCTGAGTCATTTCATAAAGCATTTCATAAGCAGAATCAACAATTCCGCCTATATCTCCATTGCTGTCGTCGGCATACTGTATGGCTTGAGTCATTTGCTCCATTACGGCGGTACAGATAAAAAAAGCGCTTTGGTAATTGAGGCTATCTATCTGTTTTCTGGCTGATTCTAAAAGATTTGCAGCTTCTTTGCCGACAAATCTTGAAGCAGACCAATCGATGAACCCGTGTCTATCCTTTACTGTTCGAAGGATTGATTTTACCTGCTTGGCATAAAGCTCCTTTGATTCATGGGAATTATGATGAGCAAAGGAGGATAAAAATAAATTCCTGAATTGGGTGTTGCCGGTTGTTTTTTCTCGAACAAATTGTTTCAGCTCTTCATAACTAGTTTTTTCAAGTAATTCATTGATTTGATGAGCAATGGTTTTTTGTTTGACAGGTTTAACTGTTTTTCCATTTTTTGATTTTTTTTTATTCAAATTCAGTTCATCCTGGCGCAGGTAATAAAAGACTGCAACCACATGCTTGCAGGCGCCTCCCATATCATAAGGACAATCACAGTCATAATTGGTTATGAATTCGTCTTTCAGAGTCAACCGCACAGTATAATTTTCTGAGCCTTCAACAATAACTTCATATTCGCCAGGGCGTACTTCTTCTGGTTCATGCACATGCCCGTTTGAAAAATACAATAAACCCCGTTTTAATATAGTTTTATCTAAATACTGTTCGAATTTGTTTAATTGGATTTGCATTCTTTACCTGATTTATTTTTTTGCTCTCTCGCGCTTGAAATAAATTTAACAGAATGGTTATATAGTTTGAAATCTAATTTATCTTTTTTCACAAAACCATGCCAAAAAAACAACTCATTGCCTTTCCTTTCCATTCATGCTAAATTGAAAAAAGAACCCAACTTATCCCCTCATGAGCATTGCTGAAAAATATACACAACTGAATATAAATTGCAAAATTTGTCATTCCAGTTTTTGCTTGCAAAAGACCGGAATCTTAATTTAAACCACTTATTGTCAATAGATTCCCGCCTTCGCGGGAATGACAGAAAGGTTTTTTTTGCAATTTAAATTCATTTCAGTATATATGACAAGTGAAATATAAAAAACGGTCAAAATAAATTTGTTTTACTCTCTATTTTTTATTCGAAATAGGCTGAAAACCATTCTTTCATGTTTAAAAGCATATTAGAGTCAATTGAGAGAGAAACAAAACTTCCAAAAGTATCCAGAATCACCACAGCATTTAAACTTGCGTCCTGAATTCGGAGTTCAGAAATTTTCCGGCAGAAATTTTCATTGACCTTTTTAATATCATCATAGATTTTAATCAACCCTTTCATTTCCCAATCTGTCTCTTCTCCATGAATGTTTTTTAAATATTGCCCCAAAAGATACATGGAAGTAATCCGGAAAGTGGTCTCATCTACGGTTGCAAAAGGAAGATGATAACGAACCAGAGGTTTCAATTTTGCTAAAATCGGACATCCGCTTGTGGACATATAAATTCCTAAAATAGAGCTGATTCCTCCCTGAAGCGCAGTTTCTTTAAAATAAGTTCTATCTTCTGTCTGCAGGATAACCTGAGCTTCTTCGTAGGAAAGGGAGTTGCTGAAAAAATCAATGACTTCAGAAACATTGACCGCAAGAGGGCAGTGAGAAACTTTTTCTTTGTCCAGAGGACAGTTTGAGCATTGGAAAGATTCCATTTTTGTCCATTCTGGAAAAGGTTCTTCTATTGTTTTAATCAAATTTAAAGTATTGGCATCCAGCTCGATTTTAAATTCCTTGCGGATACCGTTGTAGAAATTAAAGATGTATTCATAAATAATATTTTTCTTTTTCAACATAAAAGCCTCTTTTATAATATATACATAACTGAATTTAAATTGCAAATATTTTCAACCCAAAATTGTCATTGTCCGGCTTGACCGGACAATCCAGTAATTTGATTATCTTGCTAATAGATTCCCCGGTCAAGCCGGGGAATGACATGGTTTTTTTGCAATT
>MIAO01000074.1:10168-30443 GCA_001829155.1 Spirochaetes bacterium GWB1_36_13
ATGGTTTTTTTGCAATTTAAAATCATTTCAGTATAAATTAATATTTTTATATTCGGGCAAAACAATATTATCTGAATCTATTCTCTATTTTCAGAGGCTTGAATGGAAAAAATTTTCTTTCCACACAAGCTTTTTTATTTACTCCAAGTCGAAGATGAAAAATTTCATTCTGCTTTTTTATTTTTTTCCTTGTTTTCTTCCAGAATGGATTTTCCTTTTCTCTCCACTTCTATCGGGTATTTTTCATTAAAACAGGCTGTGCAAAATAAATCTTTTGATTCCCCTGTGATTTTCATCATCCCTTCGTAGGAAATATACCGCATGCTATCAACTTCAAGGTACCGCTCAATTTCTTCGATCGACATCATATTGGCAATCAATTCTTCCTTACTGGGAAAATCAATTCCATAATAACAAGGTGAGATTGTGGGAGGAGAGCTGATTCTGAAGTGAATTTCTTTTGCTCCGGCAGCCCGGATCATTTTGATAATTTTTCTGGCCGTAGTTCCCCGGACAATAGAATCATCAATCACCACTACTTTTTTTCCTTTTAAAACTGATTCAACAGGAGAAAACTTGATTTTCGCCCCAAAATCCCTGATCTTCTGAGCCGGTTCAATAAAGGTTCTGCCGATGTAGTGACTTCGGATAAGCCCCTCATCGAATCGGATGTTTTTTGCTTCCGCATAGCCCAAGGCGGCCATTCTTCCTGAATCAGGCACGGGAATCACAATATCAGGAACAATTGAGTCTTCTTCTGCAAGCTGTTTTCCAAGATTTTTTCGAAACTCATAAACACTTTTATGAAAAACCATACTAGAGGGTTTGGCAAAATAAATGAGTTCAAAAATACACTGGGAAATCTTTTTTTTAGGGAAAGGTTTTTCAGAACGGATTGTATTATTTTCGATAATTAAAATTTCACCCGGTTCAATATCCCGGATATATCTTGCCTCGATAATATCAAAAGCGGTTGTTTCGGAAGCAACCACATAGCCTTTGTCCACAAATCCCAGAGATAAAGGTCTGAAACCCCATGGGTCGCGGACAGCGATGAGTTTTTTATTGGTCATAATCAGAAGGGAAAAAGCTCCTTCCAGTCTTGAGACACTTTCAATCAGCGCATCGGTAAAATTGGCCGCTTTTGAACGGGCCAGAAGATGAATAACAATTTCAGTATCAGTGGTGGATTGAAAAATAGCCCCTTCTTTCTCAAGTTCTTTTCTGATTTTATAAGCATTGGTAATGTTCCCGTTGTGCGCGACAGCCATATAACCCCTGTGATAAACTGCTGAGAGGGGCTGGGCATTGACGATGCCTGTGCCGCCTGTGGTAGAGTAGCGGACATGACCGATTGCCATATCGCCTTTTAAGGATTCCAGCTTTTCCCCGTCAAAAAAATCGGTCACTTTTCCCATTCCGATAGATTTATAAAACCGGTTCCCATCGGATGAGATAATTCCGCAGGATTCCTGTCCTCTATGCTGAAGGGAGTAAAGTCCCAGATAAGTCATCGTAGCTGCTTCCTGATTTCCGTATATTCCGAAAACTCCGCATTCTTCTTTTAATTTTGGTTCAAACAAGTTTGACTCCTTGTATTTTTTCACATTATTTAAATTTAATAGAAAACTTATTTTTTCCTAAAATACTGTGATTGTTTTTCATAGTTTTTTTTTAAAATCAGGCTGAATAAAACCTTCTCAAAAGAAATATCTTACAAAAGATTATAAAAAGTAAATAAATCATCTTTCTTTTTTCAGCTGTTTTTTTATTATATTTTTAATAGTCTTGTATTATCAAAATCAAAAGGAAGGTATTTATATGAAAAAAGCGGTTAAAATTCCTTTATGGATATTAGGAATTGTTTTTTTTCTTCTCATCCTCGTTTTTTTACTTTTAAGCGTATTATTTCCTGCAAGTTTTGTGAAGGAAATTGTGCTTGAAAATCTTCAGTCGAAGTTAAAAAGAGAAGTGACTTTAAAAAACTTTGATTTTAATATTTTCTCGGGTGTAACGATCGAGGGATTGGATATTAAAGAAAGGAAAGAATTTGGCGATGGTTCTTTTGTCAAAATTGCGTCTTTGAAAGTCAATTATGACCTTTTACCCCTGCTTTCAAAGAAATTTGTTTTGAATGAAGCCACTGTAAAAGGCGCTGAAGTTTATGTGATCGCTAAAATGATCAATAAAAAACAACGGTTTAATTTTGATGATCTGGCTCAGATTCCGGTTTCTGGTGAAACTCCGGCTGTAGAGGAAAAGGTTGTTGAGGAGAAACAGGGAGGCGAACTCAAGGCGCCTGAATTTAAAAAACCTGCCATGCCGATCTCCTTTGCATTAGGGAAAGTTGGTATCGAAGATTTCAAGGCTTCTTTTAAAGATTATACCAATCCGGTTCTGACAGCTGAGTATGTTGTGGATAAAGTAACGGCTGAAATCACTGACCTGACCAGCGGAAATAATCCTTTCGGGCTGAAAGGGAGTTTTCAGATTTCTTTTTCTGAATTAAAACCCAATCAGGAACCACGGAAAAACTTTAATCTTTTTGTAGGCGTGGATGGAAAAATTAAGCCTTTTGACAATCAAAATAATTTAAATCCTGAAGTCAATCTCAAACTTTCTGTCAAAGACTTTCTTTCTCATGGCGGTTTTATCCAGACAGCAGTGAATAACGGGACAAGACTGGCGATGAAAGAACTCATTGTTCAAATTGACAAAAACCTGCCTCTGCTGACAGAAGAAATCAAAAAGAGAGTTCAGCCTGAGATTGACGCTCAGATGAATAAAATTGAAGATAAAATCAAAGCAATTAAAAATTCTCAAGGACTCAGTAAAGAAGCGCTGATCAAAGAAAAAAATGAACAGATTGCGCAGTTTGAACAGAAAATCGATGCGGCCATCAAACAGGGGCTTGATCCGGTTTTATCGCAGGCAGACAAACTCCCTGCTCCGCTCAAAGACAAAGCGAAAAATGAAATTCTTTCTCAAACCGATAAAATTAAATCAAAAATCAGGACAGCATTGACCACCGAACTGGATAAGATTATCGTAAAAGCAGACGAAGAGTTTGAAAATCAGATTAAAAATATAAAAAATGCCGCAAAATCTCAGATTGACAAACTGATTACTCTGGCACTGAAAGAAGCGGCCGATCAGTTAAAAAAATGGGCATCCAGCCTTGAAAAAAGCGGAATCGGGCTTGAATTTCTCAATGGGGCGATTTCTTTTAAAGGCGGAAGCATTGATTTTGAACTTGCTCAATGGAAACTGGTTCAAAAAATTGATCTGATGAGCGATTCAATTGGAATTCAGGGAAATGCGGAGCTGGATGTTTTTAAAAATTCAGGGAAGATGGATTCTGTTGTTTTTATTGACCCTTCTTTGGACAAACTGGGGATTCTGGAGCCTTTTAAGAAAGACAACAAAATTGAAATTCCTTTCAATATCAGCTTTAATCTGAAAACGAATGAATTTAAACTGAATAACACGCTTTTAACTCCTGAAAAAATAAAAGATTTCGGTGTAAAATACGGCTTGAATTTTGTGAAAAACAAGATCCTGGGCGGCGGAAGCGGCGAAGTCAGTCAAGACACTATTGAAAAATTTAAAAACATGATGGCGAAAATCAAAGACGGAAAAATTAAGGATGCGGTAGAGGAAGCTCTGAAAACCGGTGGTATTGTCGAAAACTATAAAAAGGTTTTTGAAGCTGAAGAAAAGGCAAAAGAAGTAGCAAAGCAGGCAGAAGAAACGGCTAAAAAAGCAAAGGCGGAAGCTGAGGAAACAGCCAGAAAAGCGGCTGAAGCTGCTAAAAACGCGAAAAACACTCTGAAAAAGATTAAAAAACCTTTCTAGGAAAGAAGGACAAAACCGAGAAGGGCAGGTTTAAAACTGTCCTTCTCGGCAATTTTATTTTATATGGTTCCTGAAAAACTGCATCGGATTCATAAAATACTGGTTCAATTCTTTCTTGTTCATACTCGACCAGCTTTTTTCTCCAAAATCTTCAAAAGACTTTCTGATTTCAAAATGCAGGTGGCAGACCGGAAATCCTGAATCTTTTAATTCGTGTTTATTAAAAAGTCTTCCGATCAAGGTTTTTTCATCCACAAAATCTCCCGTCTCAACCTGAATGTCTTCAATATGTTTATAAGAAGAGAAAAAGACTTCTCCATTTTCCAGTTTATGCAGGATAACAACCGTACGGTGAGGGAATCCGAGATGAATATCAATGACTTTTCCTTTTCCAATAGCATAGACTTTTTCATTGTATTTTCCCTTGAAATCGGTTCCTGAATGAAGATGCCCCTTGATATAAGTCCCTCGATAGGCACCAAATCCGCTGACAAATCTTCTTTTAAGAGATTGATAGGACTGTCTTTTTTTATCCTGAAAAGGAGTATAAAAATCATGGATCAGATCAATTTTTTCATTTTCATAACGGGCAGAAAGGGAAGATGTCAGAAAAATGATGAGTAGGAAAGTGGTTTTGAGCAATCGTTTCAGATAAAAAAATTGGGGCATTTTTCAGTCCCTGTTTTTGACAAATTTTAATTCGGTTCCTATTTCAGGGGAAAAATCAAAGGCCATATAATCTACAAATTTTTCCATAATTAAAAGTCCCAATCCTTTGTCGTCAAGCTGATTTAAATCTCTGGGTTTCATTCTGGCTAAATCCGGTTTTTTCCCGAAGTCTCTGATAACAACCTCAATTCTTTCCGGAATAATTAAAAAATAAATATAAATCACTTTATCTGGATCATGATTATAGGCATAGGAAATGATATTAGCCAATGCTTCATTAATAGCCAGTTTCAACTGCTGGGTCTTTTTTTTTGGAAAAGAAGCCCTTTCGCATATTTCATCAATGACCTGTCTGGTTTTACGGATAAAAATAGCTTTACTTGGTATTTTAAGCTTGATAATCTCTTCTCTGTTCTCTTCCTGAGTCATAAAAACTCCAGTTTGCTCTCTTATTATTGAAAAAATTTTATCATTGCTGCAAAAGGTCATTCCCGCCCTTCATGTTTATTCAGGATAAACTCGGCGTGAATCTATATTCGTCTTTTTTATCTTCAGATTCCCGATTTCTCAGGAATGACATTTTAACTTTTTACAAAAAGACTGATTTCTATTCATTGCAACAGAATAAAAAACTTTTATCCTATACTATTAAATTTACAAAACAAGTTTTGTCAAGAGTTTTTTTTCTTAAACCATCCGACAAATTTTTCGATCCCTTCTTCAATTTTTGTTTTCGGAGCATAGCCGATCAATTTTTTTGCTTTTGAAATATCTGCATAAGTCAAAGGAACATCTCCGGGTTCAGGGGGAAGGTATTGTCTTTGTGCTTTTATCTTCAAATATTTTTCGATCAGGGCAATCATCGTGTTTACATCGGTTGTCATGGATTCACCCAAATTCAGGGTTTCAAAAAGAAAGCCTTTTTGTTTCTCGGTAAAATAAATCGACTTTATAATTCCATCTAAAATATCCTCAATATAAGTAAAGTCTCTTTTAAAGCTGCCGTCTCCATAGATTTGGACAGGCAGACCATCGTAAATCAGTCTGGTGAATTTGTGAATGGCGAGGTCCGGGCGCTGCCTGGGTCCGTAAACAGTAAAAAAACGAAGATTAATAGTCTTAATTCCGTAAAGATGAGCATAGACATGGTTTAATTCTTCACCAGCTTTTTTAGTAGCGGCATAAAAAGAAATAGGATGGTCGATTTTCATATTTTCATGAAAAGGGGCTTCTTTTGATTCTCCGTAAACAGAAGAAGATGAAGCAAAAACATAGTTTTTAATCTGATTTTTTTTCATGCATTCCAGAATATTGATCGTTCCTTTGATATTAACATCTTCATAAAGCATTGGATTTTTAAGGGAAGGACGGACTCCTGCCATGGCTGCAAGATGAACCACTGTAGAAATTTTATTTTCTGAGAATACTTTATCCAGAAACGAAATATCTCTGATATCTCCCTCATAGAGAATAGCCTCTGAATTCAGTTGAACCTCTGCCCAGTTTTTTCTCTTGATTTCAGGATCGTAAAAATCATTAAAATTGTCTATCCCTATCAGTTTTCTGCCTTGCAGGGCTTCTGCCAGATGAGAACCGATAAATCCTGCGATTCCTGTAATCAGGGTCACTTGATACCTCTTATTTGAATCAAATTTAATTTTATAAGAAAGATAAAAAATACAAAAAAAATTGAACAAAAAATAATTAAATTTTATCTGATAAAGAGGTTTCTTGTTTTCTGTATTTTTTAAATGAATTGTAAAAAACACTTGACTTTTTTATAGGAAATTAGATTTATTTAATAATCAAACAAAGGGTTTACATTATTTATTTTATTGGAGGCAGTTATGGCAGAAAAGGAAAATCTATTACCGGAAACAAATATATTCAGTGAAATGATGAAGTATTTTCAAGAATCGACAGCGCAGTTTTTATCTAAAATGACTCAGGATGATAAGTATGTGAAGGCTCTTTCCAGATTTAGAGACAGTCTTTTGGATGTGAAAAGTTATTCTGATAAAATTGTTGCTCAGACTATGAAAAACATGAATCTTCCGACTAAAGAAGAAGTCGAGCGGGCTCTCTATAAAATGACTATGCTCGAAGCGAAAATGAATGATATATCTGATAAAATTGACCAGCTTCTGAAAAAGAAGAAATCAGACGCATAGTTTTAATCACTTCTATCTTCCAGAGAGGAAAATCTCTTTGGAAGATTGAAACAAAATCATTATCATAAGGTTTTATAAAATGGACTTCTCAGACAAAGGATTTTTGGATTCAATTTTCCAGAACTACCAGAATTATATGGTTGAATATTTAAAAGAAATGAGCGAAAATGAAACTCTTGTCAAACAGATTTCTGAAATAAGAGATGAAATGCTGGGAGCGGCTGGATATATTCAAAAAATCATTGAACAGCAGCTGAAAACTTTAAATATTCCGACTAAAGAGCCTTTTTTGAAAATGCTTTTTAAAATGAATATGATGGAAGTTAAGCTCAATGAAGTTCTTGAAAAACTTGAAAAATATCAGGGTAAGCCATAGGTCTGAAAATAGAGAAAAGCATCATTTATTTTCAATTTACCCACTTGAAATGAGAAAAAAATTATTCAATATTTGACAGAAAATCCATTTTTTTCATTTTTTTTCCGTAGAGTTTTTTATCCTGTTCACCTAAAGAAACGATGTAGGAACGGATGGACGCAATTTTTTCATCTGAAATTCCAGTGATTTTTTTCTTTTTTAAAAAATAGCGGATCGCGTTTTTTCCGGAAGATTTGCCAAGGACAAAACGGTTTTTCCGTCCCAGAATTTTGGGGGAATAAGGCTCGTAAGCAGATTTTTCTTTTAAAAAACCGTCCACATGGATGCCCGATTCGTGCTCGAAGATTTTTTTTCCCACCACAGGTTTGGATACCGATACTTTTCTGCCCGATGCTTTTTCCACTGTTTTAGAAAGCTTTATCATCAGGCGGGGATCGATTCCGCTGTCCGCTTTTTCGATAAACCGAAGCCCCATCGCCACTTCTTCCAAAGCTGCGTTTCCTGCCCTTTCTCCCAGACCGTTGACACTGACGGAAAGAAAGGCTGCTCCTGAGCGAAACGCACAGAGTGAATTGGCAGCCGCAAGCCCGAAATCGTTGTGGGCATGAAACTCGATCGGAATATCGGTTTCATTTTTTAAATTTTTAATGATACGGGCTGTTTTTATAGGATCAAGAATTCCCACCGTATCTGCATAGCGGAACCGGATGCATCCGAGCAAATTGATTTTTTTTAAGATTTCCGCCATGGTTTTCCGATCGGTGCGGGAAGCGTCTTCTGCCCCTATGGAAATTTCCAGTCCTTTACTTTTGGCATAATCAACCGTTTTTTCAAGCTCAGAAAGAAGCCATGGCAGGTCTTTTTTGAGTTTGTATTTCAAAAGAATGGGGGAAGCTGGAAAAGAAAGGTGGATATATTTAAGTCCTGCTTCAATCGAGGCATCGATATCTTTTATTTTCAGGCGGTTCCATGAAAAAAAACGGGCATTGAGACCGAGGGATAAAAGAGATTGTATTTTTTTGATTTCATGCGGACCTGAAGCCGGAATTCCTGCTTCGATCCACACTACCCCCGCCTGATTCAGAAGACGGGCAATGTTTTTTTTATCTTCTGTATTAAAATAGACTCCGGGGGATTGTTCTCCATCCCGAAGCGTCGTGTCAATCAATTGGCATTTTTTCATGAGAGGCTCCTTAGTAAAAATGGGAGGAAAGAGGGATTAACCGCGGATTTGATTCAGAAGGAGGGAAGGGAATAGGCTTTTTCTTTCTTTTCCATATCTTTTCCGGCTTACCTGTCCTGACTATTTTTCCGTTTTTTAAAATCAAAACCCTGTCCCCCATTTTCATTATTTCTTTTAAACTATGACTCACCATAAGGGTTGTCAGAGAAAATTCACGGTGAATTTCAAGAATTTTTTCTTGAAGCCTTAATCTCATCTTCATATCAAGAGCAGAAAGAGGTTCGTCGAGAAGAAGGATTTCAGGTTTTCGTAAAACAGCCCGGGCAAGGGCGGTTCTCTGTTTTTGCCCGCCTGAAAGATAGACCGGCTTCAAATTCCTCAATTTATTCAGATCCATGATTTCTAAAACAGCTTCAAGGGTTTTCTTATCTCCCCTCATCCCGAATTTCAAGTTTTCTTCTACGCTCATGTGGGGAAAAAGAGCGTAGTCTTGAAAAACGAAACCAATATTTCTTTTTTGAGGAGGGAGAAAGATACGGTTTCTCGTATCCTGCCAGACATGGTCATTGACTTGGATGAAGGCATTTTCAGGTTTGACAAGCCCCGAAAGAATTTTTAAAAGCATTGTTTTTCCCGTACCTGAATCTCCGCTAAGGCAGACAAGTTCTCGATTCTTGACCTCAAATTGCAATGAAAGAAGACAGCCGCCTGATTGGGAGATGATTTTTTTTTCAGCATTAAAGACTATCATCCGATTTCTCCCCTTGATTTTTTTTGATTGATCAAGTATAAAATTAAAAGTATCGCAAAAGAAAACACGAGAAGAATACCTGAATATAAATGAGCCTTTGTATAGTTTAAGCTTTCCATTTCATTATAGATTGCAATTGAAATAGTTCTGGTTTTTCCGGGTATATTGCCGCCAATCATTAAAACCACCCCGAATTCCCCGACCGTATGGGCAAAGGTCATTACAATTCCCGATAAAACCGAGGGCTTGATGTTGGGAAGAAGAACATGAATAAAAGTAGCCCATTTTGATTTTCCAAGTGTGTAAGATGCTTCCGAAAGGCTTTCGGGCAGATTTTTTAAGGCTGAATAAACAGGCTGGATCATAAAGGGCAGATTAAACAAAACAGAGGCTATGAGAAGTCCTTCAAAAGTAAACGCGAAAGATAGATGAAAAAAACGGTTGATAAAAGTATCGGGGCTGAATAAAACCAAAAAATAAAACCCTAAAACAGAGGGCGGAAGGATCATGGGCATATTGAGAAGCGTTTCAAATACAGGTTTGAGTTTTGATTTTGAAAAAGCGAGAAAATAACCTAAAGCCATACCGATAAAAAAAAGAATCAAAACAGTGAGAAATGCGAGTTTAAAACTGATTAAAAAAGGGGAAAGATCGATATCCATCATTGTCTCCGATATAAAATAAAATTATTTTAGCATATATCCGTAGGATTCAAAAATTGTTTTCGCATCGGGAGAAAAAATAAACTCAAAAAACTTTTTGGACTCTTCAGGAAAATATTCTTCTCCGTAGTTTAAAACCACTCCTCCCTGGGCAATCGGGCTGTAAAGATTCTCAGGGCAGGGTTCGTAAAAAACTTCATGCCCCGCCGCATAGCTTTTCACAAGAGAAAGCGCCGTCAGCCCCACATCCACGGTTCCTGAAAAAATATAATGCCCAGCTTTCGAAATATTTTCCGCATAGATGATTGAATCTTCCAATCCCGGTAAAATCCCGAGATGGGTAAAAACACGGATCGCTTCCCTTCCATAGGGTGCGAGTTTCGGGTCGGCAATAGCAATTTTATCTGCTTTTAACACTACTTCTTTCAAGTTTTTCAGTTCTTTGATTTTCACGCTCGCCACTGCTAAAACCCCATAGGCATAGACTTTTGGTGAAGAGATTGTTTTTTTTGCCTGAAAGAGTTTTTCAGGATAGTTTAAGTCCGCTGCAAGAAAAATACTGTAAGGGGCACCCTCGGTGATCTGGGCTGTCAGGTTTCCTGAAGACGAGAAAACCAGCTCAGCGTGAATCCCTGTTTTTTTCTCAAAAACAGCTGCCAGCTCTTTGGCTGTGTTCTGGAGATTGGCCGCTGCCGCCACAATAAAAACTTTTTTTTCAGCGGAACAGGAAACGAAAACTAGAAAACTGAAAAAAATAAGAAATAATTTTTTCATTGCTTTTCTCCTTCTATTTTTTTGCTCCAGAAATACGAGGGGGCGGCGGCTTCGCCAAATCCGAAACAACGGTAGAGTTTTTTTGCCTTTTCATTGTCTTTCCTGACTTCCAGAGTGATTTTACAGCAGCCCTTTTTTTGTCCTTCTTCATATACTCTTTGAAGAAGGGCTTTTCCCACGCCCTGTCTTCTAAACTCTTTCTTTACAATAAAATCATGAATATTAATCAGCTTTTTTGCCTGAAAGGTGGAAAAACCTGTGAAACAGACCGCCATTCCGGCTGCCTCGCCATTTTTGAAAGCAAGAAGGACAAAGAGAGCAGGATGAGAAATGACCCCTTCCAGGAGTCTTTCAATCTGCTCTTCATCCTGAAAAAGTTCTCCCCCGCCCATCTCATCTTCAATATAGGCATTTAAAAGGGAAAGAAAGACCTTCCTGTCTCTTTCTTTCCAAAAATCAGCGGAAACAATTTCAATCCCGTCCTCCATCCTCTTCTCCCTATTTCATGATTACGAATTTTTCCGCTATTTCCCCGTTTTCCATGGCATCGAGTATTTCATCGACCGCCCCTTCATCCACATTGCCATACCAGACCCCCTCAGGATATACCACCATAATAGGCCCTTTTTCACAGACTTTCAGACACCCTGTAGTGGAGACCATTACATCGTTCATACCCCGGTCATTGACTTCTGTATCCAGATACTGGACAAGAGCGGGAGCGTCTTTTTTATTGCACACTCCTTTCGGTTCGCCTGAAGTCCTGAAACTACAGCAGACAAAGATATGTTTTTTTGGTTTTTCCATTTTATTTCCTCCTCTTTATACAATTCCTGCGATTGACCCCGAATAAATCACCGTATCGATTCCTTTTTCCTCCAGCTTTGCCTTCGGCATCTCTCCGATCTGCACCACAAAGACTTTCTCACAGTCTTTGATTGCTTCATAAACTTTATCAAATCTGGATTGGTTAAAATCGTGGTTTTTGACATTGTCTGAAAAAGGTTCTACTGCTCTCGTTTCAATTAAAACCTTTTTTCCGCAGCTTTCAGAACAGCAGCAGGGCAGTTCATAGATCAAAAACTGATCCGCCTTTCCAAAATGCATATCCACTCTTTTTCCATCCGATGATGCTAGGGCTATTTTCATGGGATTCCTCCTTTTTTTATCCGCATCCTGTGCCTGTACCTGAACAGGACAAGCCGCAGGTTGTCGCCTTGATATTGAGCCTGGATTCTTTGCCGCTGTAAACCAGTTCCAGGGCATCATTGATAAATCCTTCGGTTTCAAACACCTTGATTCCGTTTCTTTCCAGAATTTCTTTCGGGGTTTTCCCCACTCCTCCCACCAGCGCGCTCCGGCAGTCTTTGAAAATCCTTGCCAGTTCTTCCCATCTCTGATTCCCGCTTCCAGGCGCAGGGGCTTTTCTTTTTTCCACCAGGCCGAATCCGTTTTCAGTTTTTTCAAAAATCCAAAATTCCACCGCTTCTCCCAGATGCCGGTTGATCAAAAGCCCCTCCATAGTACCGACCGCAACGAAGGGTCTTTTTTCTTTGGGGTTTAAAGGAAGGGCTGCAAAAGCCTGAATCAGATTCACGCTCTCTGGATCGTCTTTTCCCAGAATTCCGGCCGCATCTGCCCGGCACCTTGTACAGTGGTGCATCTGGGGAATATGAACCGAAATTTTTCTTCTGATTTCATGAATTTCTTCTTTTGTGGGTTCATCAATATGTTCAAATACAGTGCCGATATTTTTATAAAGGGGAATCGCATTTAAAATATCTGCTTTCAAAAAAGCCATTTCTTTTGCAACTTCTTCGATATGAAAATCATTGATTCCCGGAATAATAATGCTGTTAATTTTTGTCGTCATTTCTCTTTTAATCAGCCCCTGAATCGAGCCTTTCTGGATTTCCAGAAGAAGCCTTGCCCCTTCTTCCCCCCGGTAAAGTCTTTTTCCGTCCCGGATCCACGAATAAATCTGCGCCCCGATTTTCGGATCCACCGCATTGACGGTAACGGTCACATGGCTGACATTCAATGCTTTTAAATCATCGAGATAGGGAAAAAGATTGAGTCCGTTGGTCGCCACGCAAAGAAGCATTTCAGGATACCTTTCCCGCACCCGTCTCAAAGTTTCCATGGTTTCATCAGGGTTGGCAAAAGGATCTCCCGGCCCTGCGATCCCGACCACTGAAATATTGGGCATTTTTTCCATCATTTTTTCAAGATAAGCCAGTGCCTGCCCCGGTGATAATACAGCACTGGAGACTCCCGGACGGCTTTCGTTGACACAGTCAAACTTCCGGTTGCAGAAATTACACTGGACATTGCATTTCGGGGCTACAGGCAAATGAACCCGGGCGAAAAGGTGTCTGACTTTATCATTAAAACAAGGGTGATTTTTTAAATCCATGGGGCTAACCTCTCTTTTTTTTAAATATAGGAGTATCCGACAGGGCTGGTTTCCTGTTTGACCTCGATAAAAATATTAACCAGACGGTCAAAAAGCATCTGGGTTCCTTTGTATCCCAAGTGAAGCATTCTCTGTCCTCCCATCCTGTCATGAATCGGGAAACCCGCTCTCATCAGGGGAACTTTCATTTTACGAGCCATAAAATAACCTTTACTGCTTCCAATAAAAACATCCGGCTTTAAAACTTCCGCTTTTTCAGCGATTTCCATAAAATCGGAAGAAGGTAAAACTTCGATTTGATCCATGATTTTCGGGTCAATCAGAGTCTTTAAAGTTTCTTTGAGCCTGTCTTCTCCCGATGCACAGAGCACAGGAATCACCCCGATCTCTGAAACAAAAGAAGCCATAGAAGCCACAAAATCCTCATCTCCGTAAATCACGGCTTTTTTTCCAAAAAGGTATTTATGCCCGTCGATATAGGCATCCAATAACCTGCCCCTTTCTTTTTTGTATTTTTCAGGCATGGGAAATCCCTTGACTTTTTCCAGTGTCTTAAAAAAACGGTCTGATTCCTGAATCCCGATGGGAAGGGGAAGGTTGTAATAAGGAATATCAAATTCTTTAGAAAGCCAGCTTCCCGCCGATTCTGATTTCAAAAGGCTTTTTCCAAGCTCGATCACGGCTTTCGACATTCCCATTTCCTTGATTCTTCTGATCGGGGTCCCGCCTTCGGGAATTTTGCGGTACTCGTTCCAGAAAACTCCATCTAAAGTTTCTGAATAGTCGGGTAAAAGAGTATAATCCAGCCCGAAATCCTCAAGAATTTCTTTCAGGTGCCTTAAATCCTCGCAGGAAACAAAACCGGGAAGGATGCTTAAAAGTTTTTTCCTCTCCCCTTTCCGCTTCACCAGAGTTTTGACCACTGAGCGCACCGCTTCATGAAAGCCCGTCTGATGAGTTCCCTTATAACTGGGAGCAGACACCCCGACCAGAGGAATTTTTGAATAAGCTTTATCATTGGATTGAAATTCTTTGATATACTGCTCAATATTTTCACCAATCGTTTCGGAAAGACAGTTGGTAGCGATTCCGATCATTTTTGGGTTGTACTGTTTCATGACATTTTTGAGCCCTGCCGACAAATTCTTTCTCCCCCCGAAAATCGTAGCCGATTCTCCGAGACTGGAAGAGGCAATATCGACCGGCTCCCTGAAATGGCTGATCATATACCGCCTGATATAAGTGGCGCAGCCCTGGGAACCGTGGATAAACGGCAGAGCTCCCTCGATTCCCTTGAAAACCAGGGTACTGCCGAAAGGGGCGCAGAGCTTGCAGGCATTGCGGGTTGAAACAAATGTTTTTTTCTCCATTTTCTTACCCTTCCTTTTTTATAAATAATCCGGCTGGGTCCATTTCCATACTGGACTTTCTACGGTCGAATAGACTTCGTAGGCAAAGTTCAGCATTCCCTGAAATCCCGCCAGAGCTGTTTTTCTTTCGTGATTATGATCGCAAAAACCTATCCCCATTTTATACGCAATAGGTCTTTCCTTTACTCCCCCGATTAAAATCTGAACCTTTTTTTCCCGGATAAATCCTGAAAGTTCAAGAGGGTTGGTATCGTCCACAATAATAGTGCCTTCACCGCTGACTTCTCTTAAAAGTTTATAGTCTTCCTGATTGCCGGTTTGCGAACCGACGATTTCTGTTTTCATTCCGATTGTTTTTAAAGCCTTGATCAACGAAAAAGCTTTAAACGCGCCGCCCACATAGACAGCCGCCTTTTTCCCCTCCAAAGCTTTCCTGTACTCTAAAATCTTTGGGTAAATCCTTTCAATCTCGCTTCTCACGAGCTCCTGAGTTTTTTCTAAAACTGTTTTGTCATTGAAAAACAACGCTACCTGATAAAGCGCATCCGAAACATCCTCAATCCCGAAATACGAGACCTTGATATAGGGGATGCCGTAAACTTCTTTCATTTTCTTGGCAAGCGACATCATGGAGCCTGAACACTGCACAATATTCAGCTTGGCATGGCGGC
This sequence comes from Spirochaetes bacterium GWB1_36_13, assembly GCA_001829155.1. Taxonomy (GTDB): domain Bacteria; phylum Spirochaetota; class GWB1-36-13; order GWB1-36-13; family GWB1-36-13; genus GWB1-36-13. Next base: position 25,067 of record MIAO01000074.1, read on the forward strand.
ATTTTTTTATTTCATCTACCCTGCTGTCTCCTGTGAGCGCAGTGATCACTTTAATGCCCATTTTCTGGTAGTATTCTTTAATCATCCAGGTTTCGCCTGCCAGATTAAAATCTCCCATAATATTGATGGTAAAAGGATTATCTTCCAGATACTCTTCGTCCTTGTTTTCATCCATCAGCCGGTAAAGCGCATCACAGGCCGCTTTATAACCGTCTTTTTTAATCCCCTTAAACCCCTCCGAATGAACCGGCAGAACGGGGATATTTTTTTCTTTCGCCGCTTTTTTACAGACAGACTGGACATCGTCTCCGATGATCCCGATAATGCAGGTGGAATAGACAAAAGCCGCTTTGGGCTTGTATTCGTCTATCAGTTCTGAAAGGGCTTGATAGAGTTTTTTCTCTCCCCCGTAAATCACATCGGTTTCAGTCAGGTCAGTTGAAAAACTGATCCGGTGGAGTTCGGGTCCTGAAGAAAGAGCTCCCCTGATATCCCATGTATAGGCAGCACAGCCGATTGGACCGTGGATCAGGTGAAGCGCGTCTGCAATCGGGTATAAAACCACTCTCGATCCGCAAAAAACACAAGCTCTTTGGCTCACCGAACCGGCAAGACTTTCTTTTTCACAGACAATGTCTTTGGCGCCGTTTTCCAGTCTCAAAACCTGATCTTTTCTTTCTTCAAGGACTACCGCCATGTTCTCCTCCTTATCGTTTACAATACCAGTTCAAACTTCTCTTCAGATGAATCCCGTTCTTTTCTATCCAGAAGCGCTCCGAGAATCTGCTCAATCAGCCTCATTCCCCCTCTGTATCCTACAGTTGGGAAATAAGAGTGTCCGATTCTGTCTAAAATAGGGAATCCGTAGCGGATAAACGGTATATCTTCATCTCTTGCGATGTATTTTCCGTAAGTATTGCCGAAAAGCAGATCCACCGGTTCATTTTTAATCAGCTGGTGAAGCATGAAAGTATCGCTTAAATGGATATTAGCCTTTGTGTCCGGTCCTAAAATATCCTGGATATCTTTCTCAAAAGTCTTGCTTGGCGTACCGGTTACAATATGAATGGGCTTCATATCTAAAGTAACCAAAAACTCAGTTAAACCGACCAGCTGGTCAGGGTCCCCGAAAAGAGCCACTTTTTTCCCGTAAAAATACGAGTGCATATCGGTAATCATGTCTAAAAGCATTCCTCTTTCATCAGAAATGGATTCAGGCACATTGACCCCTGCGATGGTCCTGAGGGCATTGACAAAACGGTCAGTCGCCTTTAATCCGATGGGAAGCCCCATAATATGGCAGGGCACCTTGTTTTTTGTGTCCAAAGTCTTTGCAGCCGGAGAAGAGGCTGTATCGCCCAAAGCAATCGTAGCAATGCTGTCTCCTGAAGTTTTCAAATCATCGACCCGGACGCCGCCCTTGGGATAAAACACATGTTTTCCGGTTTGGGGAGCATCTAAAACCCCTGAAGTATCAGGGAAAAGGATAGTCTGGATTCCCATTTCCAAAGCGATTCTTTTGATTTCCCTCATATCGCCCGGCTCCACCCATCCTGGGATAATGTTGATTTGATTTTTTCTATTTTGAGTGGTTTCACTAAAATACTGTACCATTCCGTTGACCATGTTGGCAAAACCGTAAACATGGGAACCTGAATAACTCGGCGTATTGGCATGAATCACAAACTTACCGTTCGGGATTTTTCCGTCTGCCTTTGCCTTGCTGATAATCTGGGGAATATCATCCCCGATTGTTTCAGAAAGACAGGTAGTATGCACCGCAATCACCGTCGGGTTGTAAATCGAAAAAATATTTTGAATTGACTCGACCAGATTAGCCTGCCCTCCGAAAACGCTTGATCCTTCCGTAAACGAGCTGGTCGCCGCCATGATCGGTTCTTTGTAGTGCCGGCTCAACGCACTTCTGTGGTAAGCGCAGCACCCCTGAGACCCATGGCTGTGCGGAAGGCACCCATGCAGACCGAAAGCGGCATACATGGCTCCTATCGGCTGGCAGGTTTTCGCAGGATTGATATTCAACGCTTCGCGGTGGGCTATTTCTTTTGGAGTATGTCTTAAAAGCATGTTATCACCTCTTCCTTTTATTCTGACCCATACCGGGCTGAAAGCTGGGGTTCTGTTTCCCATGGCGCCTTAATCTCTTTCCAGATTTTTGTATTGACCATCTGATCAATATCTTTGTAGAAATTAATCGCTCCCTTAAATCCGGCGTAAGGTCCCCCGTAGTCATAGCTGTGAAGCTGTTTGCAGGGGATTCCCATTTTCTGAATTGCGTATTTTTCCTTGATACCGGCACAGAATATATCCGGTTTGTAAATCTCAAGGAGTTTCTCTGTCTCATAATGGGAAATATCATCAATCACCAGAGAGTTTTTCGCCATATCGCTCATCAGCCCTTCATATTCTTTGAAATCAATCCCTTTAGACTTCATTTTTTCGATTTCAGCTTCTGTTTTTCTCGGGCTGTAAAGTTTCTCGTCTGCCGAGACTTCCAGTTCTTCGATGTTCCGGCTGTCGGCATCTACTTTAATGGTTGGAAGAACCCGTCTTCCCTCATAGTCATCCCGGTGACCAAACTCATAACCTGCCGCCACGGTGGTCATCCCGATCTCTGTAAAAAGGTCTTGATAGTGGTGAGCTCTGGAGCCTCCCACAAAAAGCATGGCTGTTTTGCCTTCGCATTTTGCCTTGACCTCTGCCCTGACCTTTTCCACTTCCTTCATCTCTTCTTCGATCACTTTTTCCACTTTTGCCTTCAGTTCGGCATTATCAAAATAGGCAGCGATTTTCCGAAGCGATTTCGCAGAGGACTCAGCCCCGATAAAGTTGACCTTGGTCCAGGGAATGCCGTATTTTTTCTCCATCATTTCAGCGACATAGTTGATGGAACGGTGGCACATCACTGTATTTAAATCCGCTACATGCGAATTGGCAAATCCTTCATAAGTGGAGTTTCCGCTGAAGGTTGCCACCAGTTCGATTCCGCATTTTTCAAGCACTCTCTCAATCTCGAAAGCATCTCCCCCGATGTTGTACTCACCCAGGAGGTTGATTTTATATTTAGCGTCGTTTTTCTCGTTTTTAAGCCCGATGACATGTTTGAAAAGCTGGTTATTGGCAATGTGGTGCCCTGCCGACTGGCTGACTCCTTTATAACCCTCGCAGCTGAATGCGAATACATTGATCCCGAGTTTTTCTTTCATTTCCCGGGCAACCGCATGGATATCATCCCCGATCAGCCCAACCGGACAGGTGGCAAAAATACTGATCGCCTTCGGGTGAAAAATATCATACGCTTCCTGAATCGCCTGTTTGAGTTTTTTCTCACCGCCGAAGATGATTTCCTTTTCCTGCATGTCGGTAGAAAAAGCGTAAGTGATAAAATTTTCACTCTCATCGGAAGGCGGACGGGTCTGGTTTCTTCTGGTCAGCCAGCTGTAAAATCCGCATCCGATCGGTCCGTGGGTGATATTGACAATATCTCGTGTCGGACCTAAAACGACCCCCTTGCACCCCGCATAAGAACACCCTCTTTGAGTAATGATTCCAGGTACAGTCCGTACATTAGCTTCAATTTCAGGAGGATCTCCCTCTTCCCGGTCATAAACGGTAATGTGTTTCGCTCGTTTCCGGGCTACTTTCGCAGGATAGATTTTAATCAGTTCTTCTTTTGACTCAATCGGGTTAATCCCCGAAAAACCATCTATTTTACCATTGTTTCCCAACATTTTAAACCTCCTTACCCTTCATCCAGGGTCACTTCCCCTTTTTCACCCGTTCTGACTCTGATTGAATCCAGAATCGGCATGACAAAGATTTTTCCATCTCCAGACTTTCCGGTCTGATTGACTTTGATAATCGTGTCCACTGTTTTTTTCACCAGTTTATCAGGAACCACAATAGTCAAAAACCTTTTCGGGATCAGTCTCTGGCTGTTTCCCAGCTGGCTAATCGCTTCCTCATAACCGGCCTCTGCGCCTTTCAAAGTCTTAAAATCCACAAGCCCCTTTCCCCTGCCTAATGCTTCTCTGGCAGTGATAGAAGAAATACCCGCATCGGAAAGGGCTCTTTTGGTTTCATTCATTTTATTGGGACGGATAATGGCCATGACTTCTTTCATAATCCTAGCCCTCCTCGTCTTTTGAGGTCTCTTTAAATCCGGAACTGACCGTATAAGCTTCTTCTACAGCCGATACAAAGATTTTTCCGTCTCCGAAAGACCCCTTGTCTCCTGATTTGGCGACTGATAAAATAGTTTTAATCACAAAGTCTTTATCCTTGTTCTTGACCACCATCAAAAGAAGTTCTTTCGGAAGTTCATCATAAGTAATCTGTCCGATTTTGATCCCTCTCTGCTTCCCCCGTCCGAAGACAGGGATTCTGGTTACGGCAGGAAATCCCGCCTGCATAAGCGTTTCCATCACAAAGTCCACTTTTTCAGGTCTTACGATTGCTCTTATCATCAGCATGTTTTTTCTCCTTCAATTTTAATCCGCGATGCCGTATTTGATCAACAATGCTTCCAGCTGCTCAGTAGAAAGCGGTGTAGGGATGACAAACAGTTTGTTTTCATCGATTTTTTTTGCCAGGTTCCGGTAATGATCCGCCTGAGTTACCGTCGGGTCGAAATCAATCACGGTTTTCCGGTTGATCTCTGCCTTCTGCACCATATTGTCTCTCGGGACAAAGTAAATCATCTGAGTACCCAATTGTTCAGCCAACGCTGAAATCAGGTCTTCTTCACGGTCTGTTTTCCGGCTGTTGCAGATCAGTCCGCCCAGTCTTACTTTACCGGACTCAGCGTATTTCATGATCCCTTTACAGATATTGTTGGCAGCGTACATTGCCATCATCTCACCGGATACAACGATATAGATTTCTTCCGCCTTGCCGTCCCGGATCGGCATTGCAAATCCGCCGCACACAACATCCCCCAAAACATCATAGAAGACATAGTCAAGATTTTTATCCTCTCCGTAAGCTCCCAGCTGTTCTAAAAGGTTGATCGAGGTGATGATTCCTCTTCCTGCACACCCTACCCCAGGCTCAGGACCTCCTGATTCTGTACAGATGGTGTCTTTAAATCCGACTTTGGTGATATCTTCCAGAGAAACATCTTCCCCTTCCTCTCTGAGAGTATCCAAAACTGTTCTTTGAGCCAGTCCTCCCAGAAGGAGACGGGTTGAGTCTGCCTTCGGGTCGCACCCGACCACCATGACTTTTTTCCCCATCTCTGCCAGAGCAGCAACCGTATTCTGGGTAGTGGTTGATTTTCCAATCCCCCCCTTTCCGTAAATCGCAACTTTTCTCATTTGCTTCTCCTTTTTTTCTATTTTTTGAGCGCCTTCGATTTTTT
>MIAO01000075.1 GCA_001829155.1 Spirochaetes bacterium GWB1_36_13
CAAATCCAGCTGGATGCGCTGACGGAAATCTTTGTCCAGCTTGCCCGTCCTCAGGAAAAGAAATCAAAGTAAGAAACAACTCACACACAGTTTACTGAACACAATCGTTGCCGAAGTTGCCCGAACCAACGGGAGCCAATTTGGGCGAAGCGGACCGGGTACTCGTTGTTAAATGTCGTTGTCCGATATTTTATTTATTTTTGCTGTAACATTTTATAAAATCATTTAATTCTTTCAATACATCTAAATCAATAACTTCCTTCGCAATATTTGGAATACCATTTAATATAAAATCACTTATTGTTTGTTCAAAATATTCAATTTTATCATCAGAAAATTGGTTTGTAGCCTCTAAATGCCATTTTATACAATCATTATATATGTCAATATCTAAATCAAATCTTGCACCCATATAATGTGTAGAACTTTTATAAAATTTAATAATTTCATTTTTTTCCAAAATTAAAAACCCCTTTTTTCCCTCAAGGGCAATGACACCTAACGATTCTCTGTGTATGCCACATTTGCCGAAGGCAAATGTGGCTGTACTCAGCCCGAGCCGGTACTCCGGCGATGCGTATACACATAGTTAGGTAATGGGTGGAAACAAAGAAAGATTTATTTTAAAATTCTGAATTTGTTCATAAATACTTAAATTGTCAGTTTTTTTCAAAAATTTAAATATCTGTTCTAATGATTCGGGATAAATAAATCCCTGTGGAATTTCTATATCATTTTTATTATAACAAACCATTATAGGTGATGAATATACTTTTTGTAATTTAAAACTATAATACTCATCAGGAGATTTAGTACTTTTTTGGCAACTAATATCAATATTATTAATTGTTTTTATTGTATCTAAAATGTCCTTAAAATTGTAAACAAAATTCACTATCCCGCCAAATTAATTTTTTCAATTTCATAAAATTTATCTATAATCATTAAAATACTATCTAATAGGCTGTTTGTTTCAGATGGGTCTGCGTTTTGAATACTATTTAATATTTTGTTTAATTTCTCGTATTCTTCTTGTTTCAAATTGTTAAAATTTTTAGTGTCTTTTATATCCTGTTCAGTTTCTTTTTTATTTAATTTTTTAAATTTTTGCAGAGTATTAATTGAGTTAATTATCGAATTTGTTTTATTTATTGAATTATACTCAATAAAGGTTTCCCACTCTTTCATATCCTCAACCCTATTAGAATAAAGTTCCTTTAAATCTTTATTAATCAATAAAGTAAAAATATGCATCAATGTCATTTCACAAATTCTATTAATAGTGTGTTTAATCGCAATTTTTTTATCTTTTTGAGTCGAATACGCCCAAATATCAAAATCTAAACAATGCCCCGCAATCGTATCATCTTCTTTTTGAAAAATTAAGATATGTAAATTGGGTAAATTTAATTGTTTATTAATAGATTTTGCTTCAACAGCACCTAATATATTTTTCATTTTGATAAATCCTCTTAGTTGTTTAAGTTATAAATTTAGTAATAAATACCTCAAAAAATAAATTTATAATTTTTCCACCTTTCACCTAACATTTCCAGCGTATGCGACATTTTCACCGTAGCGGAGGTGAAAATGTGGCGAAGCCCAAGCGACCAAAGGGAGCGATGCGCATTACGCCGTGTTGTGCGAAGGATTTAGGCTGAATAGTGTAGATACCATATATATGCATAAAGACTTACTATCTTTAAATATAAGGCATCTACATTTATTTTCATATTTATATTTTTAATTATCCCCTTATAACAATCCATTCATGTTTACAGAATTTGCAACTCGTACTGTATAATCTCATAGTATAGGTTGTTAAAACTCGAGATGTCCCCGGGGAAGTTAATGATGGAATACTGTTAAAGCTTGATCTTAGTATTAATTTTCCCTGTGCAAAATAACGCTTACATGAAGGGCAGCGTTTTATTGAAAGGAAAAACATTATAAGAAAAAGTAGAATTATAGCGATTAAAGTTAGTATTACTGGGAAAAAATAAGATTTATTCCATGAAAAATAGATACCTGCCATACTTACAAAGATAATAACAGGGGATAGCACCCACCATTTAAAATTTTTTAATTCTTTATCAGCAAGGATGTTATGTGCTTCATCAATATCAAGAGTTGGTTTTTCCGGGTCAGCCTCACGGTTAATAAGCTCCGGCATGGATTTCAAATTTTCATAATATTCAGGTGATAGTTTTTCCATTGCATCAAAAATATGCCATCTGACCTTCATAATTCTTTTTTTATCATAAGCCATTGTTGTTAATGCAGCAGAAAGTCGATTATAATGTCCACAGCTTGTTTTTATAAAATCAATCAGCTTCACAATATAATCATTGTTAAAATCATCTTTGCTTATTACGGTAGCCAAGTTGTCTAAACAATTATGATCACTTACCTTGTTTGAAGAATTAAATTCTTTTAATATTGTGTCAAGTGCTGAATACAGCTCCTCTCCCTGTTTTTGATCCAGTTCTTTGAAAAAGTCATCATAAACTATATTTCGCATTATGTAACCTCATTTTTTTATTGAAAATAATTAATATTATATTGGTTCTCAAAATATTTATAAGCCTAAAGCTTTCCGATAACTCCATATACAACAAATCTTTCGCATATTCCTGATACACTTGCAAAGTACGAGATTCAGTCATCCAGCGGGTTCCTTACATTTCTAATAGTCTGAATACTCACATGAGTATCAATCTCATTTATTTCAATGGATTTATGATCCGGTAATTCCTGAATCATCCTCAAATCAGACCATGCTTCTCATCAATGGGCTGCAAAACTTTGTCTTAAAGCATGGAGTCTTTTATATTTTTTAAAACAAATCATCCAGGTGAATCTTATCCGCCAGAGATTTTTCTTCCTGATAAATCTCTTTTTTATACTTCATTTTCAGCGGCAGCCAGATTTCATTGTAAGCTTTGGTCAGTTTTTCAGACTCATTTTCAGTCTCAGTATTTTCTTTCAGCCGGAAAAAATAATTCGGGTCTGTCAATCCTTTTTCAACCACTTGGATTGTATCCGATACATCCAGCGCAAATTTTTTGGAGTAGAAAACTAAAAGACCGGTCAATACGAAAAGAATCGTGATAATAATCACCAGATTAAATCTGGACTCCAAAGACATTCCTTCGTAATCAATATAATAGATATTGAATCTTTGATATTGAAATGAATTGATATTCTGCATTTCTATAAGGCTGGCATCGATTTTTTTCTCAAAAACAGTCTGTTTGTCAAATTCCAGTATAAGGATTGTTTTATCTTTTTCTAAGACTTTTGTCATCATTTCATTAAAATCTTTGGAATAAAGAATGGAAAGCTGCATGGTTTCATCAAAAACAGTCTGGAAATTTTTCTCTTTTATTTCCTTGAGATCGCTGCTTCCCCAAAGTCCAGTAAGATTGACCGTGATCACACTGAGGATGATAAAACTGATGACAGAAGAAATAATAAAATTCATATGCTGCTGGGTGATTTTTGATTTCAAGAAATTCAGGTTTTTTAAGAGTTTCAAAAATCTCATCATTCTGAGAATTCGGGTAACGCGGACAATTTTAACGACTTTCAGGAGGTTTAAAACCCCAATAATGCCGACGGCACCTACGCTGTCGCCTGATTTGAAAAGAAAATAAAGCATGGGTCCTGAGTTTAGAAAAAGAAGAGGAATAGAGCTTGCAAAATCGATCCATCCCAGTTCGCTGGAAAGGTATTTTTTTGTTTTTTTATTTCGAGCCGCATAAAAAAAGCGGAACCCGAACTCAACAGAAAAAATCAAGTCAAAAATAAATCCGGAAACCAGAAGAGCATGTTTGAAAGAAGTGGAAAAAGCTGATACAACGGCAATTTCTTCAATGATTGTCTGCGCGATAACAAGTATAATTGTAAATGTTATGAAGTTTTCAATAAACTTTTTCATTTTTTTTCCTTTACCATCTATTTTCTCGAGCTACAAATTCCAGGTCAAAAAGAAGATTTTTATTCAATCCTAAAAAATCACACTGTTTCTGAAACAGATTGAATAAACTTTTCTCAGGGTAATCCGCTTTTTTATTATTTGCAGCAGCTTGTTTTTGTTTAAAATTGGCAAGGTAGAGAAAAATGCGCAGAAGATCTCCCCTGATATTCATGACCGTCTCATAATTGAGTTTATTTTTGTTTACCGAGGCTTCAATTCCTGTAAAATAAATGGGTTCGGGGACATTGCCGAATTTATCCCGCATATATTCTCCCAGGATTTGAAAGAATTTATCATATCCTTCCCGGTAGGTGAAGTATTTTTCGATAAAGTGTGTGTTTCCCCCATGAGTGAATCCGTCGGCGACAACGGGATAAAAAAAGGCGGATACACGCAGAAAATCAATCAGAAGTTTTGAATTCGTGATTGGTTTGGTAAAAATGTAGGCTGATCCATAGATTCTTCTCCCTGATATGGCTGGAATATAGCGGTCTATAATATCACTGTTCCAAAGAGTAATGACATTATAATATAATTTCCGGATTGAATCTTTTTGTAGAAGAATATCAATGTTGTGCTCGAAATAGGATTGATAATCATTTTTAATGACATTTTCTCCAAACATGGACCACACTGGAGAATTGAGAAGGCTGGAAAGATAATATTTAATTTTATTGGAAAGAGTATGAATCAGATATTTTTCACCGAAAGACATGAAATTTTCTTTCAGCGTAGCCTGTTCCATATGAATATCTTTTTGTTTCAACATCATAGCAATATCATTAATTTTTAAATGAATGATTTTTTGAAAATTCTCTTCAACATCGTCATTAAATTCAAGCTGGGAAATGACGCCTTTGGTAATTTTTTCAACTATCTCTTCTGTCATACTGTCTTCCTTAAGATTAAGTTCTATTTTCTTAAATTTAAGAATGAATGAGAACTAAAAGTAATAAAATATAAAATTTTTAATAGATTTCTTCCGGCACTTTTTCGTTTGAAAAAAGTTCTTCTTCCAAAAGACTGTCTTTTTCAGACTGCTGGGTCTTATCTATCTGTAGCGAATCTTTCTGATTTTTTTTATTTTGAAAGTTTTTTTCAATCTCTTTTATCCACTCCTGTGCCGGCTGATAATAACTGGATGAGACAAAGTTTTCACGAATCAGGTTGAAGTTTTTTAAAGATTCCTGATAATTATTGGTTCTGAAATAAATAATACCCCGTTTAAAAAGAGCTGCTGGATCGTAGTCTAAAAACTGGTTGGAAAGAACCTGGGTAAAATAAAAAAGAGACTTCTGGTAAGCAAGTTCTTCCAGATAAAAATCTCCCAGATTAAAATACGCTTCTTCCACAATAGGTTCTTGGGGAAAAAGAGAAATCAGTTTTTTCAAGAGAAAAAAAGCTTCTTCTTTTTTTTCATTTTTAAAGTATTTTCTAGCTTCGGACAGAATTTTTCTTTGAATCGCAAATTTTAAATCCTGATAAATATCTTCAGGAATCATACTTTTATTAAAAAGAGTGAGAAGATAAAGCGAAGTGTCTTCCTTTTCAATCAGAATCTCAAAAAAACGGCGGTTTGCGATCTGCATTTCCGCTTTCGAGAAATAGGAAAGAGAATTGTCGATATAATTCTCGAAAAAATAAAAATATCCCAGTTCCAGATAAATGTGTTTTTTCAATTCCTGAGAAGCGGTCACCAGATTCTCTTTTAAAAGTAAATCAATTCCTTCCGGATAAGCGTTGAGAAGTCTCGAACTTCTTGCCAGCCCCAAAATAATCTGGGATATCAGTTCGTTTTGATAAGAAGAAGTTTTATAAAGCTCCAGAAAATATTTCTGGCTTTTTTGAATCAAATCTGTACTCTTATCCTTAGTTCCTTGGAAAAGAAAAGAATAGGCAGTATAAAAACGGGCTTTGAAAATCTTATCCTTATCTTTTACAGAGTCCGCGGAAGCGGTAAAACTGATAAATTGAAAAGCGGCTTTCTGGTATTCCCCATTTCTGAATAATAAAATTCCTTCTCTGTAGATTTTATATTTGTTGAGAGGAGTTTCTTCTTTATTAATATGGATGTTGATATTATTATCCGTATTTTTTATCTCAATTTTCTCTTCATGGGAGGGGAGTTCTATCTGGTAGGTGTAGTCCGGTTTTTTTTGCTGTTCTTTGACCACCCTTTCTTTTTCCTCTCGTTTTCTTTCGTCTTTTAATTCTTTATAATAAATAATCTGAGGAGTATTTAAAAAGTTTAATTTTCCTGTAAAATAAAGAAGTCCAATAATACCAATCAAAAAAATAAAAAGCATGGTCGGTATAATCCAGAATGGAAATCGGTTCATTTTATTTATCCTGTATTTTTCTTTCTAATAATAAAACTTCTTTTTTGTTATATTTCATAAAAATTTTATCGGCTTTCACTTCTTCTATCATTAATTTTGCTTTCTTTTTTTCATTGAGTCTGTAATACATGACGGCTTGGTAAAAAAGGAGTTTTTTCTGTACAAAATTACTTTTTAATTTTTTTGAGAGACTTTCAGCATCAGTTAAAAATTCTTTGTATTCTTTCTTTTTGTATCTTGTGTTAAAAACAGTATTCACTTCATCGATTTCTTTTTTGAGTTCTTCAGGAGTCAGAGTTTCTTTTTTTTCTTCTTCTGTGTTTTCTTCTTTTTTGACGACAGGCTCTTTGAGAGGATAAATTTTTTCAAGTTCTAAAGGAGGGTGTTTGAGAGTGTCCGGAAGAGCGTTCCATTGAATCTCAGGCTGAAAGCGAAATTGAATACTGACCGGGAAAGTGATATAAAATTCAGGCAGTTTTTTTGAGTCCAGACTGATGACAGAAACAGGTTTGGATAACGAATTGGTGCCTGAAACAACAAGGGGATTCTCATAATTATAGATAGAAACAGCGGTAACAGCGTAAAAGAATTTTCCCTGAGTATTGACCTTGTCCAGATATACAGTGTTGTCGGATGGGATTTCTCCTACTTTATCAGCAATATTTATCGTATTCTCATTGATAGACTGGGTGGAACGGTAAATTTTAAAACTTTTGATTTTTTCGCCTTCTGCGGGTTTTTCCCAATTAATCCAGATTTCCGAGTTTTGAGGAATGAATTTTGCTTTTATGTTTTGAACAATCCCTGAAGCCGCAAAAAAATCAACCGGATTGAAAGTATAGTTCTGATCCGAAAGAATGGCAGTGTTTTCTTTGTCATCCATGACTACTGAAACAAAATAATAGTATTTTCCAGTTTCGCTCGGACGGTCAAAAGTCTGTGAAACATTAAAGTCAACGGTTTTAACCAGACTGCTTTGAAGCGGGACAAAGTTTTTTCCTTTGAGGGGGTCGCTTAAGCGGTAAATTTTATAAAATGCCCTCGGGTTGTCAATGGTTTCCCAGCTGATGACAATAAAACCTGATTTTTCATCAAAATAACAGTTGATCAGAGAAACAAAATTTTTTTCTTCTGATGAGACTTTGTTATTATTAATAAATAGAAATAATAAAAAAAATAGGAATAAATAGTTTTTTTTCGTTTTCATGCAATCATTTTTCGGATTTTTGAGTAAAAAAATAAAGAGGTGTTTTATGGTAATCTTTGTTTCCGAACTAGTCATCCTGCTTCTGGCTATGGTCTGGTTTTTTGTCTCTCTTGCGAAAGAAAACTCTTGATAAAGTAAATTTGTATTTCTATGATTGAAATCAAATAAACTCAAAAGTAAAATATAATAAATAGGATCATTTATGGATATTGCATTTGTAAAAAAATATTTAGATAGTCAAAAAGAAAAAGTTATTGAAATCTATAATTTTGAAAATAAAAAAGTCAAATATTCAGAAAAAATCAAAGGCTGGAAAATTGATAAGTTTAGAGGGGATGAAGAAATCGTCAGAGCTTTTATTCTGGCTAAACTTGTGAACGAATTAGGCTATAAACCTGAAAATATTGAAATTGAAAAACAGTATGATATCGGCAGACCCAAGGTAAACAAGCCGAGAATTGATATTATTGTAAGAAAAGATAATGGCGATGTTTTTTTATATATTGAACTCAAAAGCCCGCAAGATTATGAAAAGGACAAAGATGAAATCATTGAAAAGCAGCTTTTTAATCTTGCCTCTCAAGAAAAGGGGCAGAGTAAGAAGGTAAAGTATCTTGTTCTTTATACTTTTGAACTGTTTGAAAATGAAATACAAGACAAGTGTATTATAATTGATTATGAAAAATATGAGTCTTTTGATTCATGGAAAGAAGTCAGAGATTTTGCGGATACTCTTCCGGCTCATTACGGAAAAGCAAAAAAAGAACCGTATATAAAAGGCGGAAAAAAAGATTTATTCAAAAAATTTACCCATGATCAGTTAGATTCTTTAAGAAAAAATCTTCACAATGTTCTTTGGGGCGGGGGCGGCACAGATGATAACGATGTTTTTTCTTCTTTGGTTAATATCATCTTAGCCAAAATTCAGGATGAATCCGAAAAAAAAAGCGGTGAAAAATATGATTTTCAAAATTTTGCCTTTCAAGAAGAAAAAGATGAAACTTTTGAGTCCAAAGAAACTCTTTTTGAAAGAATAAACGAAGTTTACAAAAGAGCATTGAAAAAAAGATTAAATATTATTGATGAAGCAAAGCTCAAAAAATCTTTTGTTATTGATGAAAATAAGTTTTCGTTAAGTAAGCTAAAATACACAATTGCAGAATTAGAAAGATTTAGTTTTGTGGATGGGAAAAACAGTTTTAACGGAAAAGATATTTTAGGAGACTTTTTTGAAGGAATTATCAGAGAAGGATTCAAGCAATCAAAAGGGCAATTTTTTACTCATATTAATATTGTAAAATTTTTATTATGGGGATTACAGCTTGATAAATTAGCTATTGAAAGGGTCAATAACGATTTAGAAATTCCCTATTTAATTGATCCAAGCGCTGGTAGTGGAACATTTCTTATTGAGTATATGAAATTTATAACTGAAAACCTTAAAAGAAGATTCAAAGAACAACTCCACGAATCAAGAGATGTAGAAGACAAATTTCATCAATGGTTTATGCCGGATCATAGAGAAAATAAATGGGCTAGCAATTTTATTTATGGGGTAGAAATCAATTTCAACCTTGGAACAGCTTCAAAAGTAAATATGATTTTGCATGGTGATGGCTCAACAAATATTTTTGTGAAAGACGGATTATTGCCTTTTAAATTTTATGACAAAGAAACTGCTCCAAACTTCCTAAAACAATTTGAACAAGATAATACTTATTTTGAAAAAGAGATTAACGGGCAGTTTGACTGTATTATTACCAATCCACCTTTTAGTGTGGATTTAGACAATGACACAAAAAAGAGTGTTAAAAATGAGTTTCTTTTTGGTGATAAAAAGAACTCTGAAAATCTTTTTGTAGAAAGGTGGTATCAGCTTTTAAAACCCAATGGGCGTTTTGGCGTGGTCTTGCCTGAAAGTGTTTTTGATACCACAGAAAACAAATATATCCGGCTTTTTATTTATAAATACTTTAAAGTGAAAGCTGTTGTTTCTTTGCCTCAGCTTACATTTGAACCCTTTACCAGTACAAAAACAAGCCTTCTTTTTGCTCAAAAGAAAACCAAAGAAGAGATTGAAAAATGGAATGAACTTTGGAATCAATATTCAACTGAATGGACTAAATTAAAAACTAGATGTGAAAGACTTTTAGATGTTTATATTGATAAAGAGGATATTTCAAAATATTCTTCAGTAAATAAGCTGGAAGAAACAGAAGAAAGAGCTATTTTAGTAAGAATGTTAAAAGATTATATTTCCGAAGAAGATTCAAATTTAAATTTTATTCAATTATTGGAAAAGTATAAAGATGAGATTGGTTATAGCGAAAACAAGAAACTTTCAAAAATAAAAAAGAAAATACCTGAATATATAAAAGTTTTTGTAAAAGGAAAGCCACAATCTGATTTTAGAGCTATTAATAGAGAATTAGAAGAAGATATTAAAAATAATTTACTTTTCTTTTTTAAAGATATAATAGTAGATAAAAGTATCAGTATTCGGGAAATTTTGGAGACTTATAATTATGAAGAAATAGAGATTCCAAGAGATGAAAAGAAAGGCTTAATTCATTTTGATTCTGATACTTCCGATGTTTTTGGTTTTGTCAATACATGGTGGGTTTTCGGTGAAGTTGCCAAGGAACTGAACTATAAAATCTTTATGGCTGAAGTGGAACATATCGGCTATAAAAGGACAAAAAGAGGCGAAAAACCCATGCCAAATGAACTTTATCGTGAAGGAGAACTATTTTATTCTGATGGAAGTAAACATTTCGGTATTTTAATAGATGATGGAATCAAAGAAACAGCTTTAGATTATTTAAGGGAAGTTAAATGGGATTAAACAATAAAAAACAAATTTTGGAAGAAAAAATTAAGGGGATTCTTTCCGATTATAAAAAAAAGTATGTTTATCAGAACGGTATAGAGGAATTTTTTTATAAATATTTATCGAATATGAAAAATTTATGTATAGAAACCTTAGACAAAGAAGCAAAGCAATTTATTGAAGAATATCGAATGAAATTTTCCGGCTCTAATCCTTTGTATGGTTTTTTGTATCATGCGTATGTAGAGAGTATTGTTTTAGCAAATAACGCTGATTTGTCTGAAGTTTATAAAATACTTTTTAAGAGGTAGTATGGGATTAAAAACTTTTACAATAGATTTTGCAGAGTTGATCACTGAAAAAGGAGTTAGAAATGACTTCAAGTATTTTGATTGGAAGAAAAATAAAAAAAGAGTTTTTGTATCAAAAATAAAATTAGGCAAATCTCTAAACAGTTATTATAAGGGTTTCGCTTTTAAAGGTGATGATTTTTTAAATGAAGGGGAAATCTTTGTTTTAAAAGGCGTAAATTTCAATTCTGACTATTCAATTGATTTCGAGAATATACAATATTTATCAGACGATTTTTTTGATGACAAAAGATACAGTAATTTTAAAGTTAAAAAAGACGACATGATTTTATCTTTAGTAGGTAGTATAGGTAAAATAGCATTGATTGAAGAGGATTATAAAATGCTATTAAACCAAAACAATATTTCTTTAAGACTAAATAAAGATTTGTTTCATCTTAAGTATTTTACATATACTGTAGATTTTTTATTGAAAGAGATTATAAAAAAACTTTACTCTAATTCAGGTTATTCATTTCTAAGAATTGAAGATTTATTTGATATTGATCTACCTCTAATCCCAAAACCAATCCAAGACCAAATCGTTTCTCAGATAGAACCCATTGAAAAGAAAATCAAAGAAGTCAAAGCAACCATCAAAGACCCGCGACTTATTATCAATGAAGTTTTTGCAAGAGAGTTTGAGTTTGATTTAGAAAAGTTTGAAGAAATGAAAAAAGAAAAATATTTTGAGGTAAAGTTTTCAAAAATAAATACATCTTTGATAAGAAGCACAGTCATACAAAATAAATTAAGTTCAAATTTTTTAAAGTTATTTTTATCTAAAAAATCAGTTTTTTTAAAGGATATCATTTTAAAACCAATAAAAAGAGGAAAACAGCCCGAATATACAGAAGATGGCATTAAAGTAATAAAAACTTTAAATATTCAAAAAGGAAAAATTACTTTTGATGAAGTGCAATTTGTTTCGGAAAATTTTTTGATAGATAATGAAGAAAAAGCAGGAATTTATCAGAACGACTTGCTTTTGACTTCTACAGGAATGGGTAGAGGGAAATTCGCCTTATATGAAGATGAAGAAACTTGTTTTGCAGATAGTCATGTTTCAATAATAAGATTTAATCAAGAAAAAATTACTCCAAATTTTTTAAATTATTATTGTCAATCTTTCTTTGGAGTAGAGCAGCTCAAATATATTGAAATGCACATAAAGGGAACCCCTGAAATATATGAAGCTCAATTAAATTATTTCCAAATCCCCAATATACCATTAACTTACCAACAAAAAATTGTTGATGAAATCAAAGAAGAATTAGACAAGCAAGAAGAAATCAAAAGAAAGATTGAAAAAGAAAGAAACAAGATTGATGAGATCATAAAACACTCTATTAAAAAAAAGGAATAATCATGATTCGATATATTCTCAAACGGCTTCTTTACATGTGCGCCACTTTATTCGGCATTGTCGTGATTACTTTTATTATTACAAGGATTGCCCCGGGAGATCCGTCAGCTTTAAAGCTTCAGGCGGCGATGACTTCAGCTAAGTCTCAGCCGATTACCAAAAGAATGATCGATGACAACCGCAAACTCTATGGATTTGACAAGCCGATTCTTTTCAATTTCCGTGAAAAAGGGAAAGACGGATCGGTGAAACAGATTTTAAACGAATATCTGGAAGAAAAAGACCCTGCTTTTTATCAGAAAAGTCTGGATGAACTTTTTATTTTAAACTGGACAGCGGTTCCTTCTATTTTTAATTTTCTAAGTGAAAAAAAACTTGAAGGGGAAAAAAAGGACGCACTGGTTCAGCTTCTTTATAAAATATTAGCAGTAAATAACCCTGAGTCAAGCACTTTTGAAGAGGTGAAAAAAAAAGCGGATGAGAAACTCAAAAAATGGACTCCTTCTTATCTAGAAGATAAAATGAATCTCTGGATTCAAAACGGAAGCGAAGAGGCAAAAAAAGATTTTTTAGAGTCGGGAAGCCTTGCGGTTCCTTATTTAATTGAAAAAATATTATCTTTTGAAACAAATAAAAAGAAAGAAATCATAGAAGTTTTAGCTTCTCTGACAAAAAAACCCTGGGTTTATGATGAGACTTTAAAAACGGAAGAAAAAAATGATCTTTTTTATTCAATCAGTAAATATTGGAGTTATGAAAAAGAAAAATATAGTGATTTTTCCGGTTTTGAAAAGTTTTTCCGGGTTTTTACAGACACTCAGTTCGGAATCTGGATAGGAAAAGTGATCACTTTTGATTTCGATACTTCCTATGCTTATAAAAGGCCTGTTTCCCAGTTGATCAAAGAAAGACTTCCGGTTACCCTTCAATTAAATCTGATATCGATGCTTTTGATTTATTTTCTGGCTTTCTATGTCGGGATTTATTCTTCTACGGTGCATAATACCCGAAAAGAAAAGACAATCACGCTCTTACTGTTTATTTCCTATTCTTTGCCTTCTTTCTGGATTGCCAATCTTCTCATTCTTTTTTTTACAGGCGGGGATTTTTTAAACTGGTTTCCTTCCCAGTATCTTCATTCTCCTGATGCGCAGACTTTCACTTCCTGGAAATATTTTACAGACTGGGTCTGGCACATGGTTTTGCCTGTTTTTGTCATGACATACGGAGGGCTTGCCTTTCTTTCCAGACAGATGAAGGTGAGTATGCTGGAAGCACTTTCGCAGGATTATATCAGGACAGCCAGAGCCAAGGGGCTTCCTGAAAACAAAGTGGTGTACCGCCATGCTCTCCGCAATGCGCTGATTCCAATTATTACCCTGATGGGAGGGCTTCTTCCCTCTATGCTGGGGGGATCCGTGATTGTAGAAGAAATTTTTACTTTAAACGGGATGGGAAAGCTTTCTTTTGAAGCGATCATGAACCGGGATTATCCTGTGATCAATGCGATTGCTTTCTTTTCAGCTTTTCTCACCCTTTTGGGGATTTTAATTTCCGATCTCCTTTATGTGGCTGTTGATCCTAGAATCAAGCTTGAAAAAATTGAGATGTAAATCATGATTCTTTTATCAGACAGGAAAATATCCGTTTATGACTGCCCTTATTTAGAAGGAAAAAAAACTGCGGTGACTTATTTTTTTGCTGAAGATTTGAGCGCTCAGGAATTAAGCCGTTATCTTTCCAAAGGATGGAGAAAATTTTCAAGGTATTATTTCAAAGATAACTGCACCGGATGCAAACTCTGTGTTCCGATCCGGATTCCAGTTCATACAATCACACTGTCAAAAAGCCAGAAAAGGATTTTAAAGAAAAATGAAGATGTGGAAGTCTATTTCCGTCCTCTTTCATTCCGGCCTGAAATATATGAGATTTATCGGGATCATTCGGAAGGAAAGTTTCAAAATAAAGACAGCGATTTCGAAACTTTTTTGATGAATTTTTTCGTCCCTTCTGCCCCTGCTCTGCAGTCCGAATACTATATTGACGGAAAGCTGGCGGGTGTCGGATTTTTAGACCAGTCCGGCAATAGTCTTTCCAGTGTTTATTTTATCTATAAAATGGAACATGCAAAAAGAGGGCTGGGAACTTTCAGCGTATTAAAAGAAATTGAATACTGTGTCAAGCAGAACTACCGTTATTATTACCTCGGCTATTTTATTGAAAATAATGAAAAAATGAACTACAAAAACCGTTTTTACCCCCATGAACTGATGGACTGGAAAACGGGGAAATGGAACCGGATCGATAAACCGGAATAAGAGAGAAATAAAAAAACAGATTTATTTTGAATGTCATGAAGAGTCTGAATCTTGATTATATTTATAAGCATCAATTTTTTTCAGGAGAGTTTGTTTGGCAAAAGAAAAAGTGATTGTGATCGGCGGGGGGCCTGCTGGAATCATGGCAGCCGGAAAAGCGGCGGAACAGGGAAAAAATGTTGTTCTGATTGAAAAAAATGAGAAACTGGGTAAAAAACTTTTCATTACCGGAAAGGGACGGTGTAATCTTACTAATGCCTGCCCGATTGAGGAAATGATTCAAAATATTCCGGTCAACGGGAAATTCTTACGAAATGCGTTATTTCAATTTGGAAACAAAGAACTGGTTGAATTTTTTGATAAACTGGGACTGGAAACCAAGGTGGAAAGGGGAGAACGAGTATTCCCTCAATCGGACAAATCCTCCGATGTGATCAAAGCCTTGAGCCGGTATCTCGAACAGAATCAGGTGGAAATCCTTCACCAGGAAGTTTTAAGGGTCGCAAAACCGGATCGCTTTGTTTTATATCTTGCCAATCAAAAAAAAATGGAAGCAGATAAACTGATCATTGCAACAGGAGGGCTTTCTTATCCTTCCACGGGTTCTACGGGAGACGGATATGATTTTGCAAGGAGTCTGGGGCATACGATTACTGAATTAAAACCTTCTTTGGTGCCTCTAGAGATAAAAGAAAAATGGGTGTCGGGGCTGACTGGATTGACTTTAAAAAATACAGGGATTTGCATCAAAAATCAAAACCAGAAAAAAGTCTATAGTGATTTTGGCGAGATGGAGTTTATGCCTTTTGGAGTATCGGGACCTATGGTTTTATCGGCCAGCGCGGCAGTAAGAGATTTGGATGCCGGTGGTTATTCACTCTGGATCGATTTAAAGCCTGCTTTAAGCGAAGAAGCATTGG
>MIAO01000076.1 GCA_001829155.1 Spirochaetes bacterium GWB1_36_13
CTCGAAAATTGTAATCGGATAAAATCCATCCGCTGTTATTTTCACATCATAAGTACCGGAAACAACTCCCGTTTCTCCCTGGAGAACAAATCCAGTACCAGCAGAAAGATCAATATTATAAGTATGCACCACCGTTCCTGATGATGATTCTTTAAACTCGATGCCCCCTGTTTTTCCTATAGCAGAACCATCTGAAGTTTTCTTTACCGTTCCGTTTACAGTCAGTTTATTAGTAGCGGAAGTAGTTCTTACATCTGAAATATTCGTCGTCGCGTTTCCAGAAATCACTACATTCGGAATCGTAACAGATTCGCCGTTTGTTCCTGTAATCACAATTGTATAAGTACCTTCCGGGATTCCGGTAATATTAATATTACCATTTCCATCCGTTGTGCCTGAAGCGACAGCATTTCCATTTCCGTCTTTCACTTCAACTGTTGCACCAGCTGCAGGACTTCCGTCTGAAGCTTTCACATTTCCAATCAGTTTTCCAAGGGCTTTTAATTGAATCACGCCCACATCTTTGATTTGATTTGCAATGACTTTATCTGAAACTTTTGTTCCCGATTGATAACCAGGATACTTTGCCGTTACGCTGTAAGTCTTCCCCGCAGGAAGTTTAATCACAAAATTTCCATTTGTGTCTGTTGTGGCTGTGGTCACCCATGTTCCCGAGGTAAATGAAACCTCAGCTCCAGCTACAGGAGTCGTACCATCCTGCTGAACAACAACACCTTTCAACCCTCCGGTTGAACCAATTGATTCTCCGCTATAACAGCCGGACATAAAGGTTATGCCGCTGACAAAGCCCATAAGTAGGATCAGAATCCCCAATCTCTTCATCATTTTTTCCTCCTTCATAAATACATTTTTACTGTCTATTTATTAAAAAAATATAAAAAACATACTTCACGCAATACACATCCTGCAATTTCTATACCAATAAAGAAAAACATTAACAACAAAAACAAAGCTTCAACAACAACAAGTTATCTATCTTTTATTTTTTTTCAAAAAACAATGTCGGTTTATTCATACATCTGTTTGTCATTTTTTCCTGTCATTTTTACTCTATTAACCCATTCTATTAAGTTTAACAAAAAATAAACATTAAAACAAATAAAGATTTATAATGAATCTCTTTTTTTATCATTATAAAAATTCTGATAGCTTTTTTTTCCATTTTCATCATTCATTTTGTCAAAACAAAGGTATAAATAAAATCCTATTTCTTTTTTTATACTTTCAGATTCAGAATAATCTTTTTGCAAAGACTCATCTTTCTGAAAATCAACTTCAAAAAGATTTTTCAGACTACCTTGATAAAACAAATACTCAAACCCTTTCACCGCTTCAAGATAGTTTCCCAGATTAAACAATACAAGGGATTTTGAAAAAAGAGACTTTTCATCGGCCGGATTCAGTTCAACCGCTTTTTCAAAATCTTTTAAAGCATTTTGATAATCTTTCTCTTTAAAATAATATCTCCCGCGATTGTGATAAAACCAGCCGTCCTCAGGATTGAGAGAAATCGATTGATTATACAAGAATAGAATTTTTTCCCTCTGCCCCATTTTATCATAAGTATTTGCCAGATTATAATACGCTGAAGAATAGTTTTTTAAAATCTCAATTGCTTTCAAATAGTCTTTTTCGGCATTTTCAAACTGGTTAAGATAAAAAAAAGCATTTCCTCTCGAATTATAAAAATACCCGTTCTCATTATTCAAATGAACCGCTTTTCCATACTCTTGCACCGCTTCTTGATATTTTTCCTGACAATAAAAAATCAATCCCTTGTGATAATAAGGTTTATCAAAAACCGGCGACAAAACACTCGCTTTTTCAAACAATTCATAAGCTTTTTCATATTCATTATAAATTAAATAAACCAGTCCCGCATTGTCATAATACACCCCTTCATCCTTTTTTAAAGCAATCGCTTTTAAAAAATCTGAAAGAGCTTGATCGAACAAACCGGAAGCGTAATACGAAAGCCCACGGTTATTATACCCTTCCGCGAAATCAGGCTTTTTTTCCAGAAAACGGCTGAAAGCTGCCTGAGACTTCTCAAATTCTTTTTTTTGATAACAAACCAATCCAAGCTGATATTCCGCTTCAATTAAATCAGGAGCTTTTTTTTTAGCTTCAAGAAAATCTTTTTCCGATAAACCATACTCTCCGGTTTGATAATAAACGAGTCCCCGGTTGTAAAAACCATCAAATGAATCCGGATACAAATCTATCCCGTCTGAAAAATACTTTAGCGCCTGAGCATAGTTTTTTTTCTTATAATTGATCAATCCTAAATAATTTAAAATCTCTTTTTTTCTTTCCGATAGAGTCAAAACTTTTGTTAAATCTTCTTCTGCTTTTTCAAACATTCCGGCTTGATAATAAACCGCTCCTCTTTTTGACAAATAAATTTCTTTATCAGGATAATTTTTCAACAAAGCGTTCAGTAGAATAATCGCGGAATCATATTTTTTCTTTTCAATTGCCAGATCGGCGTATTGAGCCAATTCAGTTTCCTGATATCCGGCAAAAACAGATAAAGAATTTAAAATCAAAGCAAAACAGATTAATTTTTTCATAAAGATAAAATCGGAAAAAAGAAAATAAACCTTGACTTTTTATAGCGGTAATTTTTTGAAAATCGAAGAATTGAAACCATTTAAAAAATATCAGTCTTTTCGAATTCTGACTCCGCATTTACCGCAGTAAACTCCCGGCGTTGTCCCCATATATTTTCCGCAGGCAGGACAGCGGTTTAAATTCCAGACCAAAGGCACCGTAATAATCAAAGGCACGGCAATAAAAACAAAAATATATTGAAAAAACTCTTTTTCGACCCCCAACGCAAGGATTACAAACGGCGAAAGAAGAGAAAGACCTATTGTAATCAGAAAAAAAATTGCCAAAGGACGGTATTTTTTTACCTTTGCCTCATAATGAGGCGAAAAATCCTCCGGTTCTATTCGATTATTTTCTTTGAGTTTCTCATTTTCCATATTTTAAATTTACAAAAAATATCGTTTTGAAACAAGGGGATTTTATCCGACAAAAAAATACAGGCTACCCTGCCCTTTTTTATTCCTCTCCCGGCACAAATTTCTGTAGCATAGACTCATTTTCAAAATTTTCACCCCGTTTCAAAATTGCTGCCGGAACAATAATTAGCTCCAAATCTTTTCCATTCTTTAAATCAAATATTCCGACCAGTTTAAGATTGCTCGGGCTGGTATTATAAACCTTCTGATAAAAGTCTATCTGATAAGGCTTTTTAGAAAGACGAATAATTCCGTATTCTCCTTTTGATCGGGCATCCGTTGTCTGAACAAAAGCCCCCAGATTTCCTACACTAGAATTAACACCGTAGTTCCAATAATAAGTTCCGTTTTTATCAAACTGGATTGTTTTCGGAAATATAATAGAATTTTTTATATCCCATCCCACTCCCTTCCAACTTTTGGTTCCTACTAGAATTTCAATCACATCTACGCTGTCAAAGATTGTCTCAAGAAAAACAGCGCCTCCTTTTAAACGGTGAGGTCCTTTTAAAATAATATTCAATTCCGATTTTGCTGTCTCCAGATTGAAAACCTTAAAACGCACATACTTCTTGCTGTATTTAACAAATCCAATATGGGAAATACCGAATTTTTCCTTTAGTTCCTTCGCCTTACTTGGAAATTTTACATCTTTTGCATTCCACCCTTTTCCCTTCAGATAGTTTTCCAGAAAAAGCCTTTCCAAAACTCCGATCTTCCGATTGATCAAAACCATGGAAAGATATTCCGTATAAGCAGACGCAAAACTTTTTTCTTCCAGTTTCTCCGATTCCTCCAGAAAAGCGATTTTTTTGATTTTTCCCATCACTTTGGGAGTCACCTGAATCTCCACCTGAGAATCCCGAAGTTCTTTTGCCAAAATTTCTTCAGCATCATAAAACTTTTTCACATCCGGTTCAACATCGATTTCAGCCAGCTCTTCCACATATTTGATTTCCACCTTAAGCTCCCGAAGCTCATAGATTTTCTGAACGAGAACAGGGTTTGAAAGATCAAGTTCTTCCTCCAGATTTTCAAAACCTTCCTTCTGAATCAAAAGCTTGTATTTGCCCGGGTTAATATCGGCAATCACATTTCCGCTGACTCCCGCCTTATTTCCATTCAGATAAATTTCAGCATTTTCAGGTAAAGTTTTAATATCCAGTGAAGCTGTCGGTATTTTTTTCATTTGAGCTGTAAATTCTTTCATGGACTGGGAATTGATTCTTCCCTTAAAATCTTCGTATCCGTCTTTTTTAACGATAATTTCTTTCCACCCGATTTTAATATTGAGTTCCAAAGGAGTCTGCCCTTCCAGATTAAATTTTCCCTTAGCTGTCATTTTGACATAAACCGATGCTCCCTCTGGAATACTGATAATTTTGATTTTCTTTTTCGTGATTCCGGGATCCAGAATGTCCTGAGAACAAAGAATCGATCCTGAAAGAATTGCAAAAAATATAAAGCCGATTAAATAAATCTTCCTCATCTTATTCCTCCTCTTTCAGTTTTTCAAGAAAAGCTTCGAAAGACTCTTCTATCTCCTCTAAATCAAAGCCTTTAGATCGGGTATAAAACTTCCCGTCATAGAGGTCAGGCTGTTTCAGAAACGAATAGATTCCCTCCACTGTTCCTTTTTCCGTATTGATAAAACGGATAATCAATGCGGTCTGCGAAACTGTCTTTTCATTGAGTTTTTTCTGGTAGAATTTATTAAGCTTAATTTCTTCATCCTGTATTTCAATCAGAACTATATAATCTGTTTCTGTATAAATTCTCAATCCTTTCAGATAGCTTTCCATAAAAAAATCTTTTACTTTGAGATTTTTACTTTTCATTAATTCCATGATTTTATCTGAAAAAAAATACCCTTGCCGAACGGCCGCCGATTCCAGAAGAATTTTAATTTTTCCTGCTGTTTCTAAATCTTTTGAATCATCAGACACCACAAAGCTAATAAAAAAATATCTGTTTTTCATATTTTTATCCACTGCCTTCTCTTCATAGACCGGGGTCACGGTTATTGCAGAACAGGAAACAATCCAAACTAATGATAATAAAACTGAAAACCTTTTCATACCGCCCCCTATTAGTTGCTTGTAAAAACATGGACTTTGTTGTTTCCGCTGTCCACTGCATAGATTTTACCCGATAAATCAACGGTCAGACCTAAAAGAAAGTCGAAATAACTGCTTCCGTCTATTATTGATATAAAAATTCCATTCAAATCAAAAATTTGAATTCGTCTATTATCTGCATCCGCCACATAAACCAGTCCATTTATTATGAATATGTCTTTTGGAGCATTCATTTGTCCATTCCCTGTGCCTGAACTCCCCCACTTTTTAATAAAGTTCCCCTCTGAGTCAAATTTCTGAATCCTGTTATTGTAAGTATCTGCAACATACACATTTCCCTGAGAGTCTAAGGCAATTCCAAAAGGATATGAAAATTGCCCGTCACCGCTGCCATTGATTCCCCATGACTTTAAAACATTGCCTGCTGGATCAATTTTTGTTATTTTATGCTGATTTAAGGATAAATAAAGATTTCCGCTGGAATCAACCGCAATCGCTTTCGGCTCTGTTATCCCTGATGTGTAAGTCTTGATTGAATTAAAACCGGAATCATACAAAAAGACCTGATAATAGTCGGCAACATACACATTGCCGTTTATATCCACTTCAATATCTCTTGGCTGATAGCTAAGGTCTTTTTTTAAGAGGAAATTTCCGCTGGAATCAAATTTTTGTATCCGCCTGTTCCCAAAATCTGCAATATAAAGATACCCTGATGAATCTACAGTTATTTTAAGAGGTTCTCCAAAATATCCGTCTGTTTTCGACGATATCCCTGTTTTCATGAGAAAATAACTCGAAGCTGCAGATTCTTTAGTAATTGTATAGCTCGAAGCATAATAAAAATTTCCGGATATATCATAAGCAAAAGAATTGTAATAAAAACTTTTTTTACTGATAAAGCTTCCCTGAGAAGTCCATTTCCGAAGATAAGAACTATCTTTGATAAAAATATTTCCGGATAAATCGATTTCAATCATAGCGGGATAAGAGAAATTTTCATCTCCGCTCCCCTGAGTTCCCCATTTTGAGAGAAAACCTCCATTCGGATCAAATTTTTGCACACGGTGATTCGAATAATCCGCTACATAAATATTGCCGGATGAATCAACTGCCGCATCTCTCGGATAACTCATTTGACCATCGCCGCTGCCCTGAGAACCAAATTTGAAAAGGAAATTCCCGTTTGAATCAAATTTCTGAATCCGGTGATTGTAAGTATCTGCAACATAAATGTTACCGCTACTATCCATGCCCATTCCATACGGCTGGTTCATTTGCCCGTCGCCGCTGCCGGACACTCCCCACTTCAGCAGAAAATTTCCGTTTGAATCAAATTTCTGGATACGATAATTATACTGGTCTAAAACAAAAACAGACCCGGACGCTCCAACCCGCAAATCCATAGGTTGATTAAACATCCCGTCAGACGACCCCGAACTTCCCCATTTTAAAAGAAAAACTCCAGCTGAATTAAATTTTTGTATCCTTGCGCTGCCGGAATCAGAAACATAGACATTTCCTGAAGAATCGGCGCCTATTCCCCTGGCAACACTAAACTGCCCATCCCCTGTTCCCTGGCTTCCCCAGCTCAATGTACTGACAGTAGGAGAAAATTTCTGAATTCTCCTATTTCCTGCATCAGCTATATAAAGATTTCCGGAGCTATCAAGAGCAACTCCTTCAGGATTTGAAAGTTCCCCGTCTCCTGTTCCGCTCCTTCCAATCACACCAAGAAGATTTCCGTCCGCATCATATTTTTTTATCTGACCAATTGAATAATCAGATACATAAAGATTCCCGCCGGTGTCTAAAACCAACCCGTGAGGTTCTCCTCCCACACTCCATTTTAACAAAAAATTCCCGTTTAAATCAAATTTATGAATCCGGTTGTTATACCGGTCGGCCACAAAAAGATACCCTCCGGAATGATAAACGATTCCATCCGGTCCGTTAAACTGCCCGTCGCCTGTTCCAGAACTGCCAAATTGGGAAAGATAATTTCCTTCAGAATCAAATTTTTGGACCCGATGATTCCCATGATCTGTAATATAAACATTTCCATTATTATCAACTGTAATTCCTTTTATCCCACTTGTCTGACCGTTCCCAGTTCCATACTGCCCCCATTTTTTTAAAAAATTGCCGCTGGAATCAAATTTTTGAACACGGTTATTATAATAATCCGCCACTAAAATATTTCCTTCAGAAGTTACACCAATTCCATTAGGCCATATAAACTGACCGTTACTGCCTCCGTATCCTCCAAAAGAGGAAAGAAGTGTTCCTTCTGCACTGATTTTTTTTATCTTAGAACTGGTGATGTCTGAAACCAGCATAGATCCGTCTGAAAGAATAACAATCCCATAAGGATTAATCCCAAGCTGATCAACGGACGGAATTTTTGATGTTAATTGATATTGAAAATTTCTTCTGCCGCTGCTTTGATTGATACAAAACGCCTCTCCGCCCGCCAGAACCGCTTTCACTTTATATTGATAAACAAAGGGTCCGGCAGTTGTATCTTCATAGATTAAACTTGTTAACCCTGTTGCAATATCGGTAAAATTCGTGCCGTCCAGAGAGCGCTGAACCGTATAAGAAACCGCTTCGGGATAGAGAGTCCACCGGACAACAATTTTATCTGCATAAGTTCCATTGGAGCCTTCCGCCACAAAAGGTTCGCTCAAAGGCACCGGAAGCTGTTTTTTGGTACAGGAAAAAAGAATCATAACAAGCAATAAAACCATCTTGCTTTTCATCTTAATACCCTCCCAATTTTAAATAAGCATAAAAACTTAAGCCTTTGTGGTTTAATTTTTCCGTTTTCCCCATTTCATAAACTGCTTCCAGCCGGATAAAAAGAAAATCGAGAGAAACTCCGGCTCCCGCTTTCCAGCCGATTGCATTTATTTTACTGTCATATCCTGAAAGCAGAGGAGAAGAAGATTTCAGATTTGTGTAGTTGGTTCCTCCAAAAAGAGAAATCCCCAAAATATTTTTCAGCCTTGCTTCAAAGCCTAAAAGAAAATCTCCGGCAATCTGGTAATCCACCTGATAATAAACCATATTCATACTCTGAATAGCATAGGAAAGCGATTTTTTAAAGAAAAACGCATTGGCTTTCAGATCAAAATAGAGATCAATCCAGTGAGTACTGTCGTTGAGGGGGATTCCAAAAAGCAGGCTTCCTCCGATATTTTTATCAAACTTTTGATTGTTTAAAAACTCATAAGTTCTCTGTTGAACATAAACCGCACCCAGATAAAAACAAAAAGATTTATCATAGAAATTCTGTTCTTCCAGTTTTTTTTCAATTGCATCATGCTCTCTATCGATTTCTTTTTCCATATCCTGAATAATATACGCAAGAGGCGGATAGTTTTCCAATAAGTCTTTCAGACTGTCTTTTGCCAGATCATAGTTATTTAAATAGTCTTCTGTATTGCCGTCTTTGAGTGCGACTTCCATCATCATCAGGTATTCCTGAATATCAGTTGTACTGATCAAAAGTTCCCGGAGAATTTCCTTGTATTTTTCCTGATAGTCTTCAATCGGGATTTTCAGGAAATGGGTTTTGTTAAACTCTTCCATCTCGGCAAAAGCGTTTAAAAAACTGTCCAAGTCTTCAGGATTGAGTAAGCTGTCAATCATAAGATACTCATTGTCATAAATTTTTCGATCCAGATAAGCACGCCAATTCGGATCGGAAAACTCTTCTTTGGGCGATTCCTGTTTCTCCTCTTGCAACACACCGTCTGATTGGAAAGTCCAGACAAAAGAATCGTTTTCTTCCAGAGAAGAAAAAGACTGATACTGTATTTCAATTTTTTGGATAATTGCCTCTATGATTTTCTGATTTTCATTTTTGATCAAATCTCCGTTGAAACGGATGGTTACGAGCTTTTTATTATTGAAAGGATCAAAAAAAGTGATTTCAAGTTGATTTTTTTCAATATCATAAAAATCCATGATAATAAGGTTGATATTTTTTTCTGCCGCTTTTTTAATTTTTTCCTTTGGATTTTCTTTCCATTCTTCTTGAATAAAAATAAAGGCAGCGCTTTTTTCAAAACCGGTTTTAAATTGACTCAATAAATCTTCAAAATCACTTTCCTTTGAAAAAGAAACAATAATTGATTTTTTCCTTTTTTTATCCTGCTTTAAATCTTTTAAGAAACTCTCTTCCAGACGGTCAAACCCTTGGTTGATTTTTAAAACCAATAATTCTTCCAACCTTCCTTCTGAAAGAATTTTAAAATAGGGTGAAAGATCAATCTGATTTTGAAGAGTATCTTCTTTTAGTTTCAAATAAATTAATTTTGCTTCCTCATAATTTTTTTCAGCCTCAAGCTTTCTCGCATTTTTTATTTCTTCCTCGATAGGAACAAAATCCACGAGTCCTTTCAGCCAGCCCACCGTCTTTAAAGTGTGCTGATAAAGAATTTCGTCCCTTTGATCCTGAACCTCAGACTTGGCAAGAACTCCGAAATTTTCAAAGACTTTTACCGCCTCTTTATAGTTTTTTGTTTTGATTAATTCTCTTCCCTGCTTGATTTGAGACTCAAGATTTCCTTCAAATCCAATCAATGCAAAAGGGATCAAAAGAAAAAACAAAACCGATTTTTTTACCATAAAGCCTCCCCGAAAAAACCATTATCTTATCTTCCCGCTATTCAGACAAAACAACTTGCTTCCACTCGGAAAATAGATTTTTCCGTCTTGAAATACAGGCGTTGAACCAAACCAATCGCCTGTTTCGATACTCCAGAGTTTTTTGCCTTTCAAAGCATCCAAAGCGTAAAAGTTTCCGTCCGCACTGATAAAATAAACCCGCTTGTCTTTTACAAAAGGCATTGCAGGCACCGTATCCCCTGCTTCAAAAATCCAAAGATTCTTTCTTGCTTTTAAATCGATTGTATAAACTTTATTTTCAGCACTAATATACAAAATTTGCTTTTCGAGAAAAAATTGGGAAGGGTTTTCTCCAAGTTTGATTTTCCAGGCTTCTTTTCCTGTTTTTTTATCGATCAGATAAAGCTTTCCGCTGATATTGACCGTTACAATCCATTTTTCAAAAACTTCAGCACGGGTCATGATTTTGTCTTTCGCATTAAAACTCCAGAGTTTTTCACCCGTATCCGCGTTTAAAGCATAAAGTTTTTCGTCTTCACTCCCAACAAAAACCTGTTTTCCTTCAATCAACACACCACCGGAATTCGAATATTCGGTTTCAAACCGCCAGACTTCGGTTCCGTCTTCTTCATTTAAACAATACACTTTGTTGTCTTTGCTCGCAAAAATAATTTTTTTCTGATATAACCCAATACTGCCGTTAATCCAGTCCTCTGCTTGAAACTGCCATAAAAGCTCGCCTGTCTCTTTCCGGAGTGCATAAAACTTATTGTCGTTTGCACCGAAAAAAACCATTTTATCAGCCACTAAAGGTCTTGATTGAATATGAAAACCCGTCTCAAAAAACCAAATCGGCTTTCCGCTTGCAATATCAACAGCATAAAACTTATTGTCCTTACCGCCGAAATAGATTGTTTTTTTATCGACCACAGGTCCTGCGGTAATATCGTTCCCTGCCCTGAATTTCCATAAAATAGACCCTTGAAGCGCTGGATTGTATTTTTCACCTTCCTTGAGTTTGCCATGGCAGATTTTCATATTTTGAGAGTTGACTTTGATTATCAAATCTTCATATCCGTTTAATATAAATTTTAAATCTTTATTTCCGATTTTAATTTCTTTTTCCAGAGGTGTTTTTCCAAGAAGTTCAAACTTCCCGTCTATCAGAAGATAGACTTCTGCTCCTACAGGATCGGAAGTGATTTTAATGTTTTTTTTTGTAATTCCGGGATCCAGCTGAGCAAATAAGGATATTCCAAAAATCACAAAAAAAAACACTCTGCCATAAACCATTTTCACTTTATCACCCTCTTTATTTTTTCAATTTCTCCAAACCCTTCCAAGATGACCTCAGAAGAGTTTAGAAAAAATAACGCCTGTTTTTAATCTTCCTTCTTCTTCAAATCAAAAAATGCACTGATTTCTTTTGTTTCCATGATCTGTTTTGCGACAAATCTTTTCTTCTCTTCTTTATGATCCGGCAACTTGATAATTAACTCGATATTAACATTTGCCGCATTATTTTCACTTAATCCTTTAATATCCAGAATCTTGTTTTCTTTAATCGGTGTTTTTCCCAGATAAAGCTCTCCTGTGTTGGAAACTTCATCGGTTGAAGAAACTACTTTCCAGAAAACTCTCGCGTCTTTAGGTTCGCTTTCAATTAAAAGTTTAATTTCGTTATTATTTGATTTTTCTGCTTTTTCAGATTCTGTTTTTTTTGATAAATCCCTTTCCCCCCCTTTCTGAGAGATAATTAAGGCGCGGTTTGAACAACCGAAAAACAATCCGATAGCCGCAATGAATATAAAATATTTAATTTTCATACTTTTCCTCTTTTTTTATTCTTTAAATTCAACATTGACAAACAGGTTATTGCTTCCGTCTTCCGCCTCATATCTCCAGCCCTGAAGCACCCAATACCATAAAGGCTCTAAAGCGATCCAGCCCAGGGTCCAGACAAAAATATGGATTCCTGAATCGTGCATATTGTTGTAGTTCGGCTGAATCACAACCTGTACCGGCTTATAACCTTCTTTTTTTGCGACAACCGTATGTCTTCCGGCATAATCATTCATATATTCTCTCTGGTCTGTAATAATGGTGGAAGCTTCTTTACCGCTTCCGATTAAAACACCATCATAAAAAAACTCTGTATCTTCCTTATTTGATTTCACAATCAAATTTGGCGTAGGCACACACGACACAATAAGCATCATAAACACAGCAACTGATAAAAGTCTTTTCCAGTTCATAAACTCTCCTTTTTTTTATTGCACATTAAATTTAACTCAAAACCATCGACTTAAGTTGAAGGTTTTGAAATTTTTCTTATTTAATCACTTTAATAAAATTCTGCTTTTCATCGTAAAGGGCAAAGTTTCGCACAGACTCTCCCTGTTTCTTCTCATCCTTCATCTTCATCATTTTATAGATAATCCGATCCCCGCTGTAAAAAGCATAAACCGTTCCTTCTTCTTCACTCATTTTTGTGCAAAGAAGCTGCCCGGCATTATTAAAAAAAGCGTAGATATTTCCTTTCCCCTTGCCTTTGAAAATTATTTTTCCATTGTCAGAATCAAAGTCTTCGTATCGGGTGGAAGGCAGTTTTTCAAGGTATTTAAAAAGCCGCTCATCAATTTGATTAAGGTAAGTATTTAAAATGCCCTTTGCCTTAAACTTATCATAATCGGAAAGAAGAGCTTCCAAAGCTGATAGATTGACATCATATCCCCCGACATAGTTTCCTTTTCTAAAATACATATCTGCCCGTTTGATTCTTTTTTTGATTTTGGTTTCCAGACCGTCATAAACCGATTCTTCCACTTCAATAATTTCCTGAAGGTTTCTGGCTCTCGTTTCAATCTCACGGTAAGCTTCATTGAGGATTTTTTTTGCTTCTTTTTCATCCTGAAAAAAAAGGTATTTTTCACCCAGAAAAACTTTAAAACTCAAATCGCTCATCCCTTTTGCTTTTTCTATCGTTTCATAGCTTTTGCGTTTCATTTCATAGGCTTGTTTTTCTTTTTCATTTAAAAAAATCAATTCATTTTTTTTTGCTTTTAAGTTATTTAAGATTCTCTCTTTTTCTTTTTTTACACCCTCTGCTATATCGCTTTTTGACCTGACTTCGCCCAAAGTTTTATCGATACTTTCCTGAATCGCTCTTGTCATCTTATCTTTATCGCAGGCAATCAGAATATGCCCTTCATAAAAATTTCCGTCCGGTTCTTTCACTTTTCTAAAATAGAATGCATTTTGTTTGACTATCTCGTCAATACCTGATATATTTCCCAATACGGAAGACTGAATCTCTTTATAAGTCTGTTCTTGAATATCTTCGTCATATTCTGTTTTTTCACTGATTTTTTCAATCCGCATCTCATAATCCATTTTAATACCTATGTACTTAAAGACTTCTTCCTGAGCAATTTTTTTCGCATCCGAAAGAGCTGTTTCAGAATCCAAGGCTTTGGTGCGGGTACCAATAAAATAGATAAATTTTTCGTCAGGCTGCTTAAATTGAACGACCCACACAGGCATTACAGCCGGTTTTTCTTCCAGTATGTTTTCCCTTCGGATCATAATCGGTACAGGTGAAGGAATTTCATTGGTTTTCAATACTTCTTTGACCATTTTTTCAAGCACTTTGTTTTCTTCTATAATACTGATAATTTTTTTTCTTTCGATCGTTCTTTTATTGACAACTGTATTGTATTGAATTTTTTTCACAACCGGGTCTTTTTTTTCTAAAACACCCGCCGTTTCAACGCTTGGCTTTACATAAACCTGATAATTTAAAACTCCGAAAACAACCGCATTTCCTGCGAATAATCCGCTGATTAACAAATGTTTCATATCACTCTCCCTGCTTCTCAATTATCGGCTTTATACGCGCCAAGACTTCAAGATACTGCCGATAAGCAGTCTGAAGCCTTCCTTTTGCTTCATTGGATTCCGCCAACTCGTTTCTGGCATAAAGGTTTTCAATTTTATACTGTTCAAAAAGCATTCTCCGCTCTTTTTCAATCTGAGTCATCATTTCTTTCTGCTTGGAAAAAGAAGCGATTTCATCGATCAATCCTTCCATTTTTTTAAAATCTTCCTCAGACATACTTCCTCTTAAAAGTTCTTTTTCATAAATCAAACTCTCTTTCGTTGCATCATCCACATTTTTCTTGGGAAAAGCCACTAAAACAAAGAGTTTATAATGCACAAAAGGGATTTTTTTTGTGGGCTTGAGTTTAATATAATAACGGTCCACAACCTTGCTTTCCCGCATAAAAGTATTTTTTGAAATAGAGGCGATTCTTTGAATGATTTTAGTTGTCTTTTCATTGGAGACCGTTGAACTGACTTTACTCGTCAAGACATCCACCTGTTTTTTGATAAACTGGCAAAGCTCCACCATAGACGAAACCTTTGCATCTTCATAAGCATTTTCATACTTTTTTTCACCGTAAGACTCGCCCACAAAATAGACGGTTTCGTTTTTTTTGTCTTTGGGCGTACTGAAAAACCATTTCGGTTTTTCAGCCGGAATCTGCTCTAATATATTCTCATCTAAAATATCCACTTCACTGACAAACTCATTCACTTTATCTCTTTTAATTTCCAGTATCTGCTCAACCAAAACCTTGACATCCTGCTTTTCTTTCCTGATTTCTTCTACATCAACGATCTGGTCTTCATTGATAATCCTGTTTTTTACCACTACCTCAGTTTCTACAATTTCTTCATTGTCGTCATTTTGAACACTTGTTCCTTCTTTTACAATTTCATAAACAACCGGCTGTTTCAATATATTTTCTTTAATCGGCTTTTCAAAAACAAAACCGGCTGTCAGTGCAACACTCACCGTCCCTGTAAAAATAGATAAAAATAGTTTCATTTTTTCCCCTTTTTTATTTTTTGCTTGTCTCTTTTTTACTTGTTTAAATAAAAAATAATCCCATTGAATTCTTATAATATATTTTTTTTACCCTAGTTAAAAAGACTCATATTTGTCATTTTTTTTAACCTTAACTTTATGACCAAAATAACACAATCTATTCTATAATTTTTACTTAAATTGCTTTTAATAAAATAATGATAAATTGAGAATTATTTGTATTAAAATATAATATTTTACTCATCTTAATTATTCATTTTTTATTCATAAAGAAATCTTTATAAATAAATAAAAATTTTTTATGTCGTTTTTTATTTATACTAGAATGATTTTAAATTACAAATATACTGTCAAGTAAAGTAGATACCAACAATCCTTTTTGTGGGAGGGATTTTTTTCTGTGGCAGTATTTTTTGGGTTATTTTATTTGCAAGTTTTTCTAACCTATCGTT
>MIAO01000077.1 GCA_001829155.1 Spirochaetes bacterium GWB1_36_13
TATTTGGGTAGAAAAATACCTGTTTTTGGAAAAAAGCGGAAATTTTATTTCGGCGATTTTAGGAAATTTCTAATCGGTGCTGACAAGCAGTATGGTCACTGAGCGGAGTCGAAGTGACACCTCGGCTCCGCTCGGTGTCCGTGTTAATTAAATAACAATCGACAGCCTGAATATTTATCCTTCACCTGATTTTTCCAAGAGTTTTGTTCCAAAGATTTTTATTCCCAATAAACCTAAGGGAGCGGTAAAAAGAATTGAAACAACGGCTAAAGCTAAAATCACTTCTCCGTTTGGAATGCCGGCTGCCAGAGGAATGCTTCCTAAAGCCGCCTGAACCGTGGCTTTCGGGATATAGGCAATGATGCAGAAAAGCTTTTCTTTCCAGTTTAAGCTTGAAAAAGAAGTGGCTGCCAGAACTCCGAGAGAGCGTGCAATAAGACCTAAAAAGATCACTAAAAGACCTGTTTTCCCGGCTTTGAGTGCGGTGGGAATATCTACTGCCAGACCAATCAATACAAAAAGAATAATTTCTGCGAAAATCCACGCTTTATTGAGTTTACTGGAAAGGTCATGGGCTATTTTTTCTGATTTTGCTAAAAGAATAAATCCGATTGTCATCACTCCAAGCAGCGCTGCGGTATGAATCCAGTTCCCGATATCAATCAGCATTACAGCAATTCCCAGAAGTAAAAGTGTTTTTTCCGTATTTCTGATTTTATCATGGTGTTTTTTGAAAATCCAGACCAGTAAAAAACCGACTAGAATACCGGGAATAATACCCAGAACCACTGAGAAAGGAATTGATAAAACCGCTTTTAAATAATCCGCACTGCCCCCTTTCCCGATATCCAGAAAAACAGTAAAAACAGTAATCGCAAAGACATCATCCAAAGAGGCGCCCGCTAAAACCAGAGTCGGCACTTCTTTGTGTTCGCCGTATTTATTTTCTTTAAGATAAAGCATAGAAGGGATCACAACAGCTGGAGAAACTGCCGCAATCATAAAAGCTGTCATGCCTGCCTCTATAAGAGTAAACTGAAAAAAATAAATCAAAAGCGGGATTAAAGCCAATGCTTCAAATACACCGGGAACAAAAGACATAAAAAGAGCGGTTTTTCCTACTTTTTTCAGCGTTTTTTTATGAATCCCCAAGCCTGCCCGTAAAAGAATAATAATCAGCGCAAGAGATTTTAAAAAAGGAGCGTTTTCCCAGAGGACAGGAGGAAAAGAGGATTTAAGAAAAAAAGAAAGACCAATCCCCCAGAGTGTCATCCCTAAAATAGCGGGAAGACTTATTTTTTGAAAAATTTTTCCAAAAACCCATCCTCCTATAAGTATAAGAACCGCAATACTGTGAAGAGACAACATTTTTCATTTCCTCCTTGAAGTTGAGTATAGAGTTGAATAAATTTTAATTGTTAATAAATCACTTAAACATAAAATAGCCAATGAGTTAACTCGGACACCGAGCGGAGCGGAGGTGTTCACACTTCGGCTTTGCTCAGTGTCCGTTCGGCTTCACTCAATAACCAAAATAAAATCATTAAGAATTTTATCTGTAAATAAAAAAAATTATAGTTTATAAGAATTGACATGAGGGAAGATTTTAAAGATAATTTAGAAAACACATTCTTCTCCTACTTTTATTTTAGTAGGAGTTATCAGTCTTTACAGGACGGTTTAAGGGAGAACTCCATCTCCAAATAAAAAGTTTACGGATTTGACTCCGTAAACCCTAAAAAATTATTTACTTTTCTTTTTCTTCGCTTTTTTCACTATTTCTTTTTTTTGATTGAGAGCCGCTGCTTCAAGTTTTGGTTTTCGGAGATAAACATAAATAATACCGCCTATTCCGATTAAAACCATTGGAATACAAAGGAGCTGCCCAGTTGACAATCCATGAAAAGTATCAACATAAACATCTTTATATGCCTCAATCACAAAGCGGATACTGCCGTAAAGAATCATAAAAACCCAGAAAATAAAACCGTCTTTCAGTTTGAGTTTTTCCCGGTATTTGAAAAGCAGCACAAGTACGGCAAAAATAAAAAGGTTTTTTAAACTCTCAAAAAGCTGTGTCGGAAGTCTCCATGGCACTTGTTCAATCAGCATTGACTGAAGCAAATCAGGATTATTGGCAAGTTCCGGCTGAGCCGCTAGAATCTTGTTTTTAATCGCCATCGCCTCGTCTGAGCGGATAAACTTAACTGCATACCATGTTTTTTGAGGAAGAACTTTTCCGTAAAGCTCACTGTTTAAAAAATTGGCAAACCGCCCGAAAAAATGAGCTAAAGCCGCTGGAATACTGATGACATCTCCAAATCGAAGCGGAGCAATTTTCTTGACCTTGCAAAAGATAAGAGTGGTTGCCGCTACTCCGAAAAGCCCACCGTGAAAAGACAACCCGCCTTCCCAAAGTGCAAGCATTTTAGATGGATGCGAAAAATAATATCCGGGATCATAAAAAAGGATTTCAAAAAGTCTTGCACCGACAACAACGCCGATGACATTATAAAAAATAAAATCATCAAGGTCTTTTTTAGTCAGATTTTTAACATGTCCTCTTGTGATACCGTAATATTTCAGAAAAAAATAAGCAATGATAAATCCGGACATATAGATCAGTCCATAATACCGGATTGCTAAAGGCCCAAAAGAAAATAATACTGGGTCAATATTGTTAATCATTGCGTTTTTTGCTCTTCTTTTATCTGAGTAGTCGAAGGAGTTTTAGTTTCCTCTGTTTTTGTGTTCAGTTCTTCCAGAGTTTTTCCTTCCTGTTTGATCTCTTCTGTTTTTTCAAGCTTTACTCTGTCTTTTGTGTCATACGCCCGGAGAACTCCCAGAAAAAAAGTTCCCGCAATCAGTATTGTGGCAAGAATTCCGGTTGTCTTGGTCAAGACATTGCCTTTCTGAGATCCAAATACCATATCAGTGCTTCCGCTGAAAAGTCCAATGTCTGAACCTTTGTTTGACTGTGCCAATACCAGAAGGATCAGAAGAACTGCTGATATAATAATCAAAATATACAAGATAGTCTGTATTATTTCCATCTGTCAGTTCCTATTGTTTATTTATCGTTTAAAAGTTTTTTAAATCCTTTTGCAACTTTCAGTTTAATGTCAAAATAGTCAGGGAAGATTACCAGTTCTCCTGTTTTCACTTTTCTTCCTTTCTTACCTTTTCTTAAAACTTTTTTAAAGCTTCCGAATCCTCTTATTTCAATTGGTTCACCTTTCTTAAGACCATCTTTCAGATATCCGATCAATTCTTCTAAAAAATTATGAAACGCAACTTTTCTAGTGCCTTTGTTGACCAACTGAAGTTCAGCGATGTGTTCAACCAGATAATCATCCATGAAATCTACGATTTCTTTTTTTCTGATTTTATTGACTTCTCCCATTTTATCCTTCCTTTATTTAGATTTAGTTTGATTTATTGAGCAAAAATTTTTTAATAATAAGGTTCATTCGAGATTTTTTTCTCGCTGCATTGTTTTTATGGAAAATGCTTTTTTTAGAAGCTTTGTCCACAGTACTGCTGTATTCTGAATAAGCTTTCATGAGTTCTTCTTTTCCTGCCTTAATTTCTAAAAGCTTTTTGATTCCTTTTTTAGCTTTTTTGACTCTTTCTTTATAAATAAGATTTATTTCTCTTCTTTTTTCGCTTTGACGAGTCCTTTTCAAAACTGACAAACTTTTTCCCACTTAATCCTCCGGTTTTTAAAAATTTGAATTTAAATAATAGCAAATTAGAAACTTAATGTCAAGCAATTGGTTTTATTTTTGACTTTAAAAATTCCAAAAGCTCAATGATCCAAGGATCGTTAATACAATATTCAACGGTATTCCCTTTTCTATTGTCTTCAACAATGGAAGACTCCCGAAGCTGTTTCAAATGTTGAGAAGCAGTTGCCTGAGGCAGTTTCATCTCTTCTCCGATTTCTTTGACACAGCATTTACTGCTGATTAATTTCAAAACCAGTTCTAAGCGAAGCGGATGTGAAATTTTTTGTAAAATCTTCGCGGCTTCTTTTAATGTTTTTTTATTTTCTTCCTGCATGGGAACAACAAATCCTTATTTATTATCATTGCTTAATGTTTTAATAATTCTATTTTGGTAGTCAAAATTTATCATATTTTTAAATCAATGACAAATTTTATTTAATTCTTTTTTAATTCTTTATTAAATCTTTAGAATTACACCAAGATTAAATTCTCATTTTATAATATTATTTAAAATTCTATACTAGAATGATTTTAAACTGCAAAAAATCCATGTCATTCCCCGGCTTGACCGGGGAATCTATTGAGCAAAATAATCAATTTACTGGATTGTCCGGTCAAGCCGGACAATGACACTTTTGGGTTGAAAATATTTGCAATTTAAATTCAGTATATGTATAAAAATAAAAAAATAAGACTTTATTCAAAAATTCAGATTAAATTTAATCTACTTGATTTTTAGAAAAAACTCTAAGGAGCGCCGATTGAAAAAATACAGAGTACTGGTGAAATTAAAACCAAATGTTTTAGACCCTGAAGGCAATACTATCAAACAAGCTGCCGAAAGGATGGGGGTTCAAGGACTTCAATCATTAAGAACAGGAAAAGTCTTTGAAATTGAAACCGACGATAGTATGACCCGGGAAAAAATCGAAGAACTGGCGAAAAAAGTTTTAATCAACCCTGTCATTCAGACTTTTGAAGTAGAGGGATAAGAATGTCTTTAGAAGAAAATGTTTTTCAAATTTTAAAAGGACTGGGTGAAGACCCTGAAAGAGAAGGTCTTTTAAAAACCCCTCACCGTGTTGCGAAAGCTCTCCAATTTCTGACCCAAGGCTATACCAAAAATCTGGATGAAATTGTGAACAACGCTGTTTTTAATAATAGTTACGAAAGTGAAATGATTATTGTCAAAGATATTGAGCTTTACAGCATCTGCGAGCATCACATGCTTCCTTTTTTCGGAAAATGCCATGTAGGCTACCTTCCTGATAAAAAAATCATCGGACTTTCCAAGATTCCCCGGATTGTCGATCTTTTTTCTCAGAGACTTCAGATTCAGGAAAGACTGACTACTCAAATTGCTGAGACAATTGAAAAAATTTTAAATCCTTTAGGAGTCGCTGTCGTAATTGAAGCATCTCACCTCTGTGCCAGAATGAGAGGGGTACAAAAACAAAACTCTGAAATGGTGACCAGTTGTGTCAAAGGCGCTTTCAGAAAAAATGCATCCACCCGAGAGGAGTTTTTAAAGCTGATTGGAAAAAAATAACAATGAAATCAGAAAAGAAATTCTTTTTCGTAGAAACAGTCTCTCTTTCAATGAAGTGAACGATAAAACAAAAAAAATATCTGAAAAAATAATTCAGATGGATTGTTTTCAAAAAGCTCAAAAGATTTTCACTTACCTTGATTTTAATAATGAAGCAGGAACAAGAATTTTAATTGAGGAAGCATGGAAAAGAGGAAAAACTGTCGGTGTTCCAAAAATTATTGAAGAAAGAATAAAACCTTTTTTATTTGAATCTTACAATACACTGGAAAAAGGTCAATACGGCATTATGGTTCCTAATAGAAACGAGTATTTTGTATTAGACCAAGAGACCTTGATTATTGTTCCTGGAGTTGCGTTTGACCGCTTCGGCAATCGAATCGGATTCGGAAAGGGCTATTACGACCGTTTTCTGGCAGGGAAAACAAACCTGAAAATAGGAATTGCTTATGATTTTCAGATTATCTCTTCAATAAATATAAAAAACACAGATATTCCTGTCGATATTATCATAACTGAATCGGAAATGATTAATTGTGGAGTGTTAAAATGAGTTTTAAACTAAGATTTTGGGGAGTCAGGGGAAGCTACCCTGCTACAGGAAAAGCTTTTGGAACCGGCGGAAATACTACCTGCCTTGAGATTGAAGCTGGAAATGCGACGATTATTATCGATGCCGGAACAGGAATTATCCGTCTCGGCAAGGAAATTATGAAAAGAATGGCTGCCCAGAAAAAAGATTCTCATCAGGCTTTCATGTTTTTCACACATTATCATCAGGATCATAATCAAGGTCTTCCATTTTTTGTCCCCCTTTATAATCCGAGATATAAAATTAATTTTCTTGGCCCCACTCTGGGAAGCCGAACCATGCTTGAAAACTTAAATATTAATATGTATATCCCATTTTTCCCGGTCAATTTCGAAGAAACCGGATGTAAAAAAGACTTTTTTAATATCAACGAAAACCAGACAGTGGTGATCTCTCCTGATGATCCTTCTTCGTTTCAGGTCTGTGAAAAACACCTTGAAATCGTCAAACCACCCGAACCGGAAAAAATAAAAATCTCTATTAACAAAAACTTTATTCACCCGAAAGACGGATGTTTATATTACACGATTGAATACAAAGGGAAAAAAGTTACTTTTGCGACCGATGTTGAAGGATTTGTGGGCGGAGACCAACGGCTGATTGCGGCTTCTAAAAACGCCGATTACCTGATTCACGACTCCCAATACCTTCCGGAAGTTTATCTAAACCCATTTTTCCCGACTCAAGGATTTGGACACGCGACTCCTCTGATCGCTGCGGATGTTGCCCGCCAAGCAGGAGTAAAAACTCTTGTCTTAACCCACCATGACCCTGAATCAGATGATCAGAGAGTGAAAAAAATCCAAACGCTTGCCAGAAAATCATTTAAAAATACAATTTATGCATACGAGGTAATGGAAATCGATGTCATTGAAAATAAAATCTCTCCTTTTACCCGGTTCTAAAAGCATCACAAACCGGGCTTTTTTACTCGCCGCTTTATCCGAAGGAAAATCATTTTTGAAAAATCCTTTAAAAAGCGACGATACCTTTTATATGGCCGAAGCTTTGAAAAAATTAGGTATTGAGATTACCGAAAAAGAAAATGGATTTGAAATTATTGGAAAAAAAGAAATTAAAATGCTTCCCGGTAATGAAATTGAAATCTTTATCGGCAATGCCGGTACCACCACCCGCTTTCTGACTCCTCTTCTTTCTTCGATTGAGGGAGGCGTTTTTATTTTGAAAGGCGAAGAAAGAATGGGGAAAAGACCTATTGAAGATTTAACAGAACCTCTCATAAAAGCAGGCGCTGATATTACTTATCTGGAAGAACCCGGATGCCCGCCATTGAAAATCAAAGGGAAAAAACTTCATTTTAAAACAATTGAACTAGACGGCTCAAAATCCAGCCAGTATATTTCAGCGATTCTGCTGTTGCTCCCTTTAATCAATCCCAATGGAAGGGTATTGGTCAAAAATCTTGTTTCCAAACCTTATATTGAAACCACCATTGAAGTGATGAAAAGATTCGGAGTGACTCTATCCCATCGAAACTATGAGGAATTTTTGATTGAAAAAGGGGCTTATACATCCTCTTATTTTGAAATACCAGCCGATGCTTCTTCCGCTTCCTATTTTTTTGCTTCTTCTTTTCTCAAAAACAGACCGATCGAACTGAACCTTGGGAAAAACTGCCTCCAGGGAGACTTCCTTTTTACAGAAATCCTGAAAGAAATGGGCGCGAGTTTTGAAATGACCGGCGAGAAAAC
This sequence comes from Spirochaetes bacterium GWB1_36_13, assembly GCA_001829155.1. GTDB lineage: Bacteria > Spirochaetota > GWB1-36-13 > GWB1-36-13 > GWB1-36-13 > GWB1-36-13. The sequence goes on from MIAO01000077.1 coordinate 7,582, forward strand.
CGTTTTTCTCTCCCGTAAACCCCATTTTAAAGGGATCTCCACTGACATGAACGCTATACCCGATACAGTTCAGACGCTTGCCGTACTTTCTCTTTTTGCGGGGTCCCATACAATGATTAAAAATGTCGCCAATTTACGAATCAAAGAAACCGACCGGCTTTCCGCTTTAGAAAACGAACTTTCAAAAATCGGCGCAAAAATTATCTGCGGCAAAGATTTTATCCAGATTATTCCATCCCCTGATTTTCTTTATTATCCCACTGAAGTTGAAACTTATCATGATCACCGCATGGCGATGAGCTTCGCCCTTGCCCTTCCCAGAATCCCGGGACTTAAAATTAAAAATCCTGAAGTAGTCTCTAAATCATTTCCTGAATTTTGGAAAATCTGGAATGATTTTCAGGAAGATATCGTAAACTGAATAGAGCAAAAAGAAACTGTATTTTTAGAAGATAAAACATTCACTCGTACACCGAGCAGAGTCGAGGTGTTCACATTTCGGCTTCTCGCTCAGTGACTAAAATAAATGAAAGATTTTATTTTTTCTATTTCTTCTTCCAAATCCTGACAATTCCAAACTGCCCGATATACTGATGAGAACTATTTAAATATCCGATTACTAAAGGAAAATTATCCAGTCCTTTTAATCGGTGCAGATAAACTACCGGAGACATAGAAATATCCACAAAATAATCAGCCTGAATATCTTGAATAACACGGATGAATTCTTTTTGATATCCGTCCGTATTTTTAATTTTTCCTTTTTGAAAATCAAGTATCGCATTAATCGGTCCGATGCTGTGCCAAAAATTGACGGTCGCAGAACGGTTTCCTGAAAAATAGATAAACTCTGCTCCATCCGGCCATGCGAAAACAGTATCAGAAGGCTTGGAATTTTTTTTCAGATATTCCAAAGCTTTCAGATAAGCAGGATGGGGCAAAAGATAATCATTATCCTGATTGGCCAGAACCAAACGGGTATAATAAAGGAATTTCCCTTCATTGTAAAACCATTCCGGTTTCAGGTTTTTAATCAATGCATCTTTTGTGTTCCAGAGAAAGAAAAATAAAACAGGGAAAAGAAAAAGGTAAAAAAGCCTTTTTTTAACTTTCGGTTTTTCAAGGATTTCCAGTATTTTTTTTGAGGCAAAAACAGCAAGAATCGGATAAATCTGGACAAAATAATGAAAATAAAGCCTGTCTCCTGTGAGAAAGGTGGATAAAAACAGAAAAATCACAATAGAAAGCAGATAAATTTCTTTTAAATCTTTCCTCTTGGCTTTCAATATTTCTATTATCTTCATCACGCCGAAAATCCATAAGAGATTATGATAAAAAGAAAGAATACCTACTCTGTGGAAAAGATTCCTGAAAAATAGGAGAAAACTGAAATCCCTGGCTGTAATATAGCCGATAAATCCCCCTATTTTTCCTTTTAGTTTTTCGTTAAAAACAAGACCCGTTTTGTTCCAGTCAACAATAATCGCAATGACGAAGACTAATACAACAGAAAAAACAGCAAAAAAATAATTTCTTTTTTTCTTCCCTTCATAAATAAAAAAAGGATGGATCAGAAAAAAATAAACCGACAGACTTAAAAAAGCCCATATTCCTTGAAATTTTGTACCGGCAGCCAGAACCATTGAAATCATTAACGGGAAAAAAAATAATCGTTTTTTTTCAAAAAGGAAAAGATAAAAAAAATAAAAAGAGAGAATAAAAAAAAGATTGTAAACAATTTCTCCATTGATTGCCAAAAACTGCCTGTTGAATGCCGAGATATAAACCCCATAGAAAAAAGCTGCCAGAAGCCCTTCCGATTTTCCATAAATCTTTTTTCCAAAAAGGTAAATCAAAAAAGAAGTTAGAATAACAATTAAAATCCCCGCAAAATGAAAAACAGTCTCCTTTCCCCCTGAAATTTTCAAACAGAAGTTCAGAATCATATGATAAAAAGGCCCTTTGTTTTCATCATAGGCAAGACCGCTTAAATAAGCCTTGGCATTTAAAAAAGAAGTCAGGACATCAATATCATAGTATTCGACAAAAAGAGTGGGCAGCCGGAGAAGTAAAACCGCTGCTGCCGTAAAGAAAAATAATTTCAAAGTGGATTGATTCTGAAAATATTTCCAGAATTTATCTGAAATCATTGATTAATCTCAATACTAAACTGTTTAGAATAATCATTGATCCATTTTTCAAAAATCTCTCCGCCCTGTTTCATCAAAAGAGCCTGTTCAATCCTCGGCTTAGCTTCTTCAAAAGAAAGAGTTTCTCCGCCCTTTTTATCAGTTACCATCACAATGCTTCTTGCATCTTCATTGACTACCATTGGGCTTATATCACCTTTATTCAAAGCATAGACAGAAGTGTAACGAGGGAAAAGAGAAGCGAGTTTCTGATAATCAAAACTTCCCAACTCTCCTTTGTTTTTCTTAAAATTAATCGCTTCATTGACTTTAGTCGCTTCTTTTTCTACTGCTTCATAAAAAGCTTTTGTTCTTTGAACAATATCTTTCATTTTTAAAAGATCCTCACGGATAGACTCAATTTTTTTCTCAACTCCAATCGTTTCTTTGAGCCCTGCCTTTGAATCTACCAAAATCACTAAATGCGCAAGGCTGACCTCTCCTGGCGCTGTAAAATACTTTTTATTTTGCTCATAAGCGGATTTCAGCTGTTCTTCTGTGGGTCTTACCAATTCACTTCTTTTTTCATAAAGAACAACGAATTCCTGAACTTTTTCCAAAAGAATCTGATTTTTCAGAAAATTCCGGATATCCTGAAGACTGATATCGTATTTTATCTGTTCAGAAATATATCTTCTAAAATCTTCTTCACCCGCCAGCTTCATTCTTTCAGTAATCTCAAAAATTTTTCTGGTAATGTCTTTTTCACCGACTTCCAGTTTGTTTTCTTCCGCAAAATATTCTAAAACCAGCATACTGATCATCTGTTTGAGAGCCAGTTCGTCAAAATTCGCTAGTGCTTCCGGATTGTTTCCCAAAGTTGCCTTGGAAAATATTTTAAAAAGCTCAAAATCTTTCTGTGTAACAATTTTATCGTTCACTTTGATCAGGATCTTATCATAAACCTTTCCTTTGGGAGCAGTGGCTTTATCTGATCCATCGCCGATATATTTAGGTTTGACAGCTTCCTTACTGCATGCGCTGAAAAGAAAAAAAGCAAGAAAAGAAAGCATAAAAATCTTTTTCATAGGTCATCCTTTAAGTTAATTTTATATCAACATACTTTCCCATAATTTTCTCGGAAAGATCGATAAATGTTTCACTAATATCCGATGCATAAAACTCATAAACAGCTTTCAATGAATCGGAAAACGAGTTTTTTTCTTGAAGGGTTTTTTCAACGCTTCGGGCTGTGGCCATTGCTGAATCGACAATTTTAATATGAGGGCGTAAAAGCCTTAAATTTTCTTTGATGAGAGGATAGTGCGTACAGCCTAAAACAATAGAATCTATTTCCTTATCATTAAAAAATTTCAAATACTCTTCCAGAATCAGATAAAACGAAGGATGACCGATCCAGCCTTCCTCAATCAGAGGAACCAAAAGAGGCGTGGCCAGCTGAAAAACTCTTTCAGCTGGGTTTTTCTGAGTGATCACATCATAATAGGCATTACTGACAATGGTTCTTGTGGTTCCAATAACCCCAATTTTCTTATTCTCGCTTTGCCGGACAGCTTCCTCCGCTCCCGGCTCAATCACTCCTATGACAGGAATATCAAATGTTTTTTCAATATCCTCTAAAGCAATGGAAGTTGCTGTATTACAGGCAACCACCAAAAGTTTGATTCCTTTCCTGTAAAGAAATTCCGCACTTTCTAAAGAGAGTTTTTTGACTGTATTTCTTCCTTTGCTTCCATAGGGAAGATGCGCAAGATCTCCAAAATAAATAATGGATTCATGAGGAAGGATTTCAGTCAGCGCTTTGACCACTGTCAATCCTCCTATCCCTGAATCAAAAACCCCGATCGGCAGGTTTTTCATTGTGAGAGTTTATCCAGTTTGAAATGCTCATGGAGAAGTGCTACAGAATCATCTGCCCTGTTTTTATCAATGACAACTGAAATCTTGATTTCAGAGGTTCCGATCATTTGTATGTTGATAGCGTTTTTTCCAAGTACGGCAAATAACCCGGAAGCAACTCCCACATTGGTTTTCATACCGACACCCACTACTGAAACAATCGCAATATGATCATCAAAAACAATTTCTTCAGGTGAAAGTTCTTTTTTTATGGTTTCAATCACTGATTGAGCTTTTTTAAAATCTCCTAAAGGAAAAGTAAATGAAATGTTGTTTGTGCCTGATTTTTGAGAAAGAGATGACTGGGTAATCATATTGACATTAATGTTTGCTTCTGCCATCTTACCGAATACAAGCGCTGCAATTCCCGGTTTATCAGGAAGCCCTACTATACTGACTTTTGCTTCATCTTTTTTACAGGTGATCCCTGCCACCACTACCTTTTCCATTCCTTCATACTCCTTTAATATAATCGTGCCTTCCGCATCACTGAAACTGGATCTGACTTCCAACGCGACATTGTATTTTTTCGCAAACTCAATCGATCTGGAATGCATGACTTTTGCACCCAAGGCCGCAAGCTCAAGCATTTCATCATAAGTAATGTATTTTAATTTCTGCGCATTTTTGACAAACCTCGGATCTGCGGTATAGATTCCGTCCACATCTGTATATATCTCGCATTTATCCGCTTTAATGGCAGCCGCTACCGCTACCGCAGTAGTATCTGATCCTCCCCTGCCCAGAGTCGTGATATTTCCGTTTTCATCGATTCCCTGAAATCCTGCTACAATCACAATTTTTCCTTTCTTCAGTTCTTTTTCAATTTTTTCAGAATGGATTTTTTCAATTTTCGCTTTCGTATGAGAACTGTCCGTATAAATTCCTGCCTGAGACGAATTCATGGAAATCGCTTCGTGTCCCATCGATTTGAGCGCCATTGCCAAGAGCGCAATCGAAACCTGCTCTCCCGTGGAAACCATCATATCCAGCTCTCTCTCATCCGGTTCATCGCTCATTTGTTTAGCAAGACCCAAAAGACGGTCTGTCTCTCCAGACATGGCCGATACGGTCACCACCATCTCATGACCTTTCTCTTTGTAAGCAATAACGCGCTTTGCGACATTCTTGATTCGATCGGGGCTTCCTACAGAAGTTCCGCCGTATTTCTGAACAATGATACTCAAGTGTTTCTCCTTTTCTCATTTCAAGATTCGAAATGAAAAAAATTAATGTAGATAAAATTAATAAAAACTGAGCTGAAAAAAAAGACATCATATGATATTTTTTGGAATAGAGGTTGAATTCAGGGTAAAAAAAAGATAAATTAAAATGACACAATTTTTATTATTTAAGATGAATCACAACAGGAGGAAAAATAAAATGGCGAAAAGCTATAAGATTGCAGTCATCCCGGGAGATGGGACAGGCCCTGAGGTTGTCAAAGAAGGAATTAAAGTACTTGAAGCGGCGGCTTCCAAATTTGATATAAAATTTGAGTTTACCAACTTTGATTTCGGCGGAGAAAGATACTTAAAAACAGGGGAAACTCTTCCTGATTCAGCTATCGAAGAATTGAAAAAATTCGACGCCATGTTTTTGGGCGCTATCGGCCACCCCGATGTCAAACCAGGGATCTTGGAAAGAGGCGTTCTTTTAAAAATGAGATTTACTCTTGATCAATACATCAACTTAAGACCTGTCAAACTTTACCCCAATACTGACTGTCCTTTAAAAGACAAAGGTCCTGAACACATTGATTTTGTTGTTATCAGAGAAAATACAGAAGGGCTTTACACAGGAGCAGGAGGGCTTTTAAGAGAAGGAACCCCTCACGAAGTAGCGATTCAGGAATCCATCAATACCCGTTTTGGAGTGGAAAGATGTCTTCGATACGCATTTGAACTGACTCAAAAAAGAAAAAAACAAAATAAACTCACCCTCTGCGCAAAAACCAATGTCTTGACCTATGCCTCCGGATTATGGGAAAGAGCCTTCCATGAAGTGGGAAAAAAAGATTATCCTTCTGTTGAAAGAGACTATGCCCATGTTGACGCCACCACTATGTGGATGGTCAAAAACCCTGAGTGGTTTGATGTCATTGTCACAGACAACCTTTTCGGCGATATTATCACCGACCTCGCCGCAATCGTAGGAGGAGGGCTTGGAGTAACCGCGGGAGGAAACATTAATCCAAACGGAGTTTCTATGTTTGAACCGATCGGAGGATCCGCTCCAAAATACACGGGAAAAAATGTCATCAACCCGATCGCAGCTATTCTTGCAGGGAAAATGATGCTTGAACACCTGGGCGAAACCAAAGCGGCTGATGCGATTGAAAAATCAGTTCTTGCCAATATTGTAAAAATGAAATCCATGAACGCAGGAAAAATGGGATACTCGACCACAGAAGTCGGAGATTTGATCGCAAAAGGAATTTAATTATCATTAAGATAAAATCAATCTGAGAAAACACAGCCGAGGATTCGAATCCTCGGTTAATTTGTCAAAGAAGACCTTTTATTTTTAATAATTCAGCAAGTTTCGGCTCGGTTTTGGAATACTCTTTCAATACTGCTTCAAGAAGCAGTTCGCGTCTTTCCAATTCTTCTTCTTTCAATTTTAATTTATTGATCTCAGATTCTTTGTTTTTCAGTTCCTGAATCACAGGATTGACGACTGAACGCCTGTCCCACATGATAAATCCCACCATTGCCAGCATTCCAGTGAAAAGAAGAGAAAGACCTCCGATAATAAAGTTTTCAAGCCTTTCAAACCGATTTTCAAAACTTTCAAACCGCTTATCAACTGCTTCAAATCTCTTATCGATTTGTTCAAACCTCTTATCAATTTGCTCAAAGCGTTTTTCAAATCCCTCAAGCTTTGCTTCCACTCGGATCAAACGATCCCTATCCTCAAGAGTATAGGGAATGTCTTTAGCGTTTAAATGTCCAGTAATCGGTAAAATCAAAAGAAGAATGATAAAGATTTTCGATTTCATCGAATTTTCCTCGATTAATTTTTTCTCTCTTTAAAATATAACCCATTTTACCCAATTTTCAAAAAATGAAATCGTTCGTTTTTTATCGGTTTTTTCAACAATACATCCGCCGTCAATCCAATTTTCTAAGACAATGTTTTCTAAATACTGACAGTGTTTTTGTAACCAAAATAAAGCTATACTGAAATGAATTTAAATTGCAAAAAAAACGACTCTTTTCTGTCATTCCCGCGAAGGCGGGAATCTATTGACAATAAGTGTTTTAAGTAAAAGATTCCGGTCTTTTGCAAGCAAAAATCGGAATGACAATTTTGCATTTTATATTCAGTTGTGTATATTAAAGCATTGAATCAGTAAAGACAATTGATTTTTCTCTATCCAAATTCCCATATCAGTTCCGCCGTTTTGTCTGATAAATTCCCATTATTAATTTTACCAAATACAGAATCGTTTTTCTGGCATAACCGAAGATAAACACTTCAAATTTATTTTCTTTCTTGTTTTTTTATAGATATATTTTTCTGAAAATAAGTTTTTTCAGGAATTGAAAATGAAACGGTTTGTCTTGATTGTTTTTACTTTTCTATTTTCTTTCCAGCTCTCTTCTTCTGAACTTCCTGTGTCTGTAGATAGGATTATTATGAGTTATAATTATCGGAAACCGGGGGTTCCAGCCCGTGCGGATTGGACTGAGGGTTATTATCCCGGTGTAAAAGACTCTTTTCTTTTTTCCAAACTCTGGGCTATAACTTATCCTTATTCTCTTTATCCTGATTTAGAAAAAATCAACCAGACTGCTCTTCAATTTGACTATCAAAAAATCATAACAAGCGATGCTTGGCAGAGTGAATATTGCTTATACAATCAAAAAGGTCAGATTATGGAATCTTTTGTTGTCAAAAAACAGTTTCCCTCTGAAATCAAGGAAAGAAAAGTCTATGAATATGATTTGAAGGACAGGCTGACCCGTTTTTCCTATTATAAAGGATTTAACGACCTTTATATATTTCAGGAATACCGGTATCTCAACAAAGGAAAAACAATTTACATCGATACTTATACAAAACCAGAAAAAAAAGATACGGATAGAAATCAGACAGGGGTAAATCATCAAACTGAAATCAGAAAAGTGGGTGCAGACGGAAAAATATTGGAGCAAATCCATCAAGTCAATGGAAAAATGACTACAAAAAAAATCTGCCGGTACAATCAAAAAGGTCAAATGCTGAAAGAATCCGTCTTTCAATTTGATATTAAAGGTCAATTGAAGTGGGGCAGGATGACGGATTACCGGTATCATCCCAAATCCGGGCTTCTTCTGGAGAAAAAAGAAGTGATGAAAGAGGGAAAAAAGCTGAACCGGATATTATCGCATACCCTTTATGAATATGATCAAAAAGACAGGCTGATTCATGCCTATTCCGGACTGAAGCCTGAAAACAAACGGGAAGCCTTCTATTTTTATGATGACAAAGACCGGATTTCCGCATATGGAGACACTTATTATACTCTTTTTTTTCAATATCAGGAAAATGGTTTTTTAAAAAGGATAGATTTTTTTGTCTCTGGAATGCCCTGGCAGTATGAAACTGTCGAATACGATTCAAACGGAAATAAAACCAGTGCAAAGCATTTTGAATGCGGACAGTCGCTTTTCTGCGACCCAAGCTCTGAAATGAAGTATGTTTATGATGAGGAAGACAGGCTGAGAGAGTTTTATGAGAAATATGACTGGTGTTTCAATCCCTGTTGCTGTGGAATCCCAAGAGAAGAATTGGGAAAATGGATTAAAAAATATGGTTATCAATATATTAAGAGTATAGAATAATGATGAAATATTTTTTTTTACTCTTGTTTTTATTCAATTCATGCGATGTAAATTCAATCCAATCTCCTAAGGGACAGGATTTCTGGTTTTATGTGAAAGAACCGGGGCTTTCGGAAGATATCGGGACAGACCCCCAGCTTTTTATCGACAATGGAATTATTTATGCGGCTTTCCGGGATAAAGGATATGCTGAAGCGTTAAGCATCCGAATGTTTGACGGAGACAGATGGCTCTATCTGGGAGAAAGGGGAGATCTGGGTATTTTGAGTCAATTTGTTTTTTTTGTTGACCAGGGGATTCCCTATATTGCTTACCGGGATT